>CAKAQP010000011.1 GCA_916720285.1 uncultured Lachnoanaerobaculum sp.
ACTGACATTTTTCAGGGCTTCGAAACCGCCGGGATAGGTTTTGGAAACTTGTTCATGCATATAGAGAAAGCCTTGGTTTACCTAAATTGTCATTCTCAAAATCTCTTACAGAAGTTGCAAGAGCACATGTACGTGATTCAAATACTTACACACCTGAGAATCAGATAGATTCAAGAGGTATGCAAGGGAATCTTCACAGCTGGTCAGGAAACGGAAGTTGGACACGTTTAGTTTATACAAGAGATCATAACTACGCAAACGGTATGTGGAGTAAGCCAAGAGAAATTACCAATTACACAGGAAACGGATATGAAATTTCTGCCCAATATAGTGGTTTGATAAGTCCTGAAACAGCATTTGGATTATGGAAGAACTCATCCGCACATAACGAAGTAATGATTACTAGTGGAATGTGGTCTGATTTAAAGACCATGGGTGTTTCTATTGACGGACATTATGCACATGTGTGGTTTGGCAGTGACACGGATCCTGACGGATATTATGATGTAGCAAACTATGATGTAATTCATCCATAATTAAAATTTGAATACCTTTATAATTGCTGACAGGCCTTTTGCTGATGCGAAAGGTCTGTTTTTTAGTAGAAAAAATATGATATAATCAGCATAGTTATTAAAAAAAGGAGAGACAGATATGAATGAAAATAAACAGATACTTCTTATTAATGATTTGGCGGGATATGGTAAAGTAGCACTGTCAGCTATGATGCCTATATTCTCAAATATGGGATTTGAGATATTTACACTTCCTACAGCATTAGTATCAAATACTCTTGACTACGGTAAGTTTGAAATTCTAGATACTAAGGATTATATTCTAAATACTGTAAATGTATGGGAGCAACTCGGATTTACATTTGAATCTATAGCCCTCGGATTTATAGCTTCTGATGAAGAGGCAAGTATTTTGGCGGATTTTTGTTCCAAACAAAAAGAAAAAGGAAGTTTCATATTTGTTGATCCTATAATGGGAGATGACGGAAGCCTTTATAACGGTATATCAAAAGATGCTATAGAAAGTCGCAGGAGATTACTGAAATTTGCAGATCTTATAAAGCCCAATTATACAGAAGCCTGCCTTCTTACGGAAATGGAGTATAAGGACAGAGGAATTTCAAATAATGAAGAAGAACAATTACTTAGGAAACTTGCCGGAAAAAACAATGCTTCGGTAATTATCACATCAGTGCCTTTTAATGATAAGAAATGCTGTATCGGATTTGACAGTAAGAAGGGGGAGAGCTTTAGGATAGAATATGATGAGATAGCTGTGCGTTTCCCGGGAACCGGAGATATATTCTCAGCAATTTTGGTAGGAGATATATTAAACGGGAAATCACTTTTAGATGCAACATCACATTCAATGGAAGTTGTAAAGAAAATGATTGAATTAAATATAGATAAGGCAGATAAGTACCGTGGTATACCGGTGGAGCAGTATTTGGAATTAATATAGCATGAATATTTTTGACGAAGTAGATGAAAATCTGTTTAGACCTCTGATAGGGACAAATAAAAGAAAATATGTAGATATTCTTGCTCTCATCTGGGAAAAGTGCAAGCGAATGCCGATGTATGCTATAGAAAAAAGTACAATCTTTGATATGGCGGAGGAATATCTCCTGGGACTTGATGAGAATGTCGAACTGGATATGGAAGAGCAGGAAGAGGCAAGTGGAAATATAGCAGATATGAGGATTATTGCCGGAAGCTTTATAAGAAGACTTAGAGATACAGGGTGGCTTTTGGAAAAGCCGGGTGAATATGAGGATGAGGATAATCTGGCAATTCATTATAAGGTGGTGCCTATATTGAAATCTTTTCAGGAGATTATCAGTCCTGCTATTATCACCTATAAGGGAAAGCTTTTTAAAATATATTCGATGTTTGAACATATATCGGAACAGGGCAGCCCTTATGAAGGGGTTTTAAAAGAAGCTTCTGAGGATTTTGACAATCTGAATCAAGCTCTCAGGACATTGGCGGCATCTATTGAAGACCATATAAATGATTTGACATTGGGAAAAAGTCCTGAAGAAATATTGGATTTTTTTGAGAGATATGAAGAAAAGATAGTTGTGGGATCATATCACAGATTTAAGACAAATGATAATCTGTTTTATTATAGAAGCAGTCTGTATGAGAGTCTGGATAGATGTGAAGATAATCTTTTTGATGCTTTAGTTCTGGATTATATGGATACCGAGCGTGTTGAAAGAGATGAGGCCGGTATAAAAATAAAAGAGATTATACAAAAGCTTCGTATGGATATAGAGGAAATGGAAGCGATAATGCGAACTATTGATGACAGGCATATTTTATATAGAACCAGGGCAGTACAAAGAGCACAATTTTTGCTTCTGTCTGACGGAAGCAGTAAGAGTAAAATCAATAATATACTAAGATTTTATGCAAGTCGGATAAACAGTAAAGAGGATGTATATGACGAAGATGACAGCATTGCATCTGATATTTTTCAGATATTCGGACAAAACTTCTTTGACTGCAACTCTCTTTCCACGCCTGTTAAAAAGAGAAAGCCTACGGCTATTGAATTTATGGATATTATTGAGGAACTGGACGGGGAACTTATAAATGAGAAAAATCGCAAGATGATGGAATATATAAAAAATGCATTGACATCTGAAAATGTTAACAGATTCGCAAGAGATATACTAAGCGGAAATCATGCAGTGCAAATAAGTTCGGTATTTGAAAATAATCCGGATACTTTAATAAAAATCATAGGTCTGTATACCTATTCCAAGACTTCAGAAAGAGAGTATGATATAAGACTTAGAGATAATGTGGTGGAGTCAAATGGTGTGAGGTTCAAAGACTTTATTGTTGAGGAAAGAAGGTAATGGCAACAGATATAAAAGAAGAGATAGCTAATTATTTATTGAATAATTGTTTTCTGATGGGAACGGTGGATAATACGAGAGAGAAGTATTACTATGTTATAAATCATGAAGAAAGTTTCAGACAGATTTTTTTGCCTATCGGATATACTTTGGTCATTCATAGAAATTTGAGAGTTGTTCAGCTTATAAATAATTATGGCAGCGGAAGAATTGCATTAAGGAAATATGAGAGCATTATCTTGCTTATTTTCAGACTCTTATATGTGGAAAAGAGAGAAAGTTTATCCACAAATGAAGACAGAATTTATGCTACCGTTGAGGAAATTAAAAATGAATATGAGAAGCTGAATTTGCCAAGAAAATTTGACAGAGCTTTTTTAGAGGAGTCCATAAGAAATATAAAAAGATATAATTTGATACAGGTAGCAGATAAATTAGTTGATATGGATGCCAAAATACAGATTTATCCTTCCGTTATGCTTGCAATGCCTGATACCGATATTTCAAAAGCATATGATGAAACTGTTAAGTTGCTTTCTCAATACGAAAATTCTGAAGAGGAGGATGAAGAATGATAAGAATGACAAGACTTCATCTGATAAATTGGCATAATTTTCAAGATGATATTATAGATTTCAAAAATATCACATATCTTTTGGGCGTAAATGCAGTAGGAAAGACAACTATAGTGGATGCAATCAGGTATTGCCTCACCACTAATAAGGACTTTAATACTGCCGGAAATAAAAAAAGCGGCAGAACTCTTTTAGGTTCGATTCACCAAAAACAGAGAGCGGAGGACAGTTATCTTCGTCCCGGTCATACAGTTTCATATATAGGTATTGAATTTTTAGATGAGGCTATTAAAAAGACTTTTGTAATAATAGCACGTGTGGAATCGGAAACTCCAAAGCAGGATCTTAGGGGAGTATATCAGGACTGGTATATTACAAAGCCCGGATATACCCTTGATGATATTCCTTTTTTCATAGAAAGAAAAGAGGGCAAGATTCCTGCTTCAAGAGAAGTTTTTAAGCTTGATAATAAGGGGATGGACAGGGCTTCAAATCAGGCTGATGCCAGAAGAAAAATCTGTCGTATGCTTGGTATAGGGGAGGCGGATTCTCCTATCGGAAAGAAGTTTAATGAAGTATTCCATATGGGTACAAGTCTGGAGGATATAAAGGATATAAGGGAGTTCATTTATACCTATATTTTACCGGAACCGGAGGTGAATATTGATTTTTTGCAAAAGGATATGATTGAGCTTGAAAGGTTGCAGGAAATACTTCAAGAGGCATCTGACAGAGAGGATTTATTAAAAGAGATAAATGAAAAAATAAAGAATGCAAGAGAACTTTTGGTTAAGGTGAAAATAAATGAGATATTGGTTGCATATGCAAATCTTCAAGGGAATATAGAAGAAACAAATGAAAGAAAATATCTTATTGATGAGTGGGAAATAAGTTTATCTTTGTTGGAGGAAAAACTTACAGACCTTTCCTGTAGAGAATCAAAAGCCTCAGAACTCTTATATGAAGCACAAAGAGCAGCTGAAAGTAATGCTGAAAATAAGGAGATGCTCTCTCTTGAGAGTGAAAATAAAAATAATAAAGTTGAAGAGAAAAGACTTACAGAAGAAGCGGCAAAGTTTGATAATGTGGCTAAAGACTTATTTGTATTAAGGGATAAATTAAATAAGCTTGGATTTATTTTTGATATAGATAATTGCATAAGAGATGAAAATTGCTTTGAAGAAACAAAGATTGCAGAGATAAAAAGAATTGCTAAGATTTTTGCAGATATGGAAGAACAAATAAAAAATTATGATGCAAAAATAAGGACTGATATAGCTAAGTTAAATGAGGAAGGCAATGGACTTTCAAATAAAATAAAATCACTTGAGTCAGGTGTGATGTGTTATCCAAAAGAAGCAATATTTGTCAGAGACAAGATAAATGAGGCCTTGATTGAACAAAGCAAGAAGTCGGATGCCAGACTTTTGTGTGAGCTCTTATATATGACGGACAAGAGCTGGCAGGATGCGGTGGAGAGCTACTTAAATACACAGAGATTTAATATCATTGTAGAACCTGATAATTATATTTTGGCAAAGAAAGTTTTTATCTCTTTGGGAGATAAGGTCAACGGTATAGGACTTATAGATACAAGGAAAATAAAGGATGTAGAATATAAGACGGAGAAAGACTCTTTTTTGGGGGATAAGATCGAATCTGAAAATATATATGCCAAGGCATATGCAAGGTTTGTGATGAAAGATGTTATCTGCTGCGAATCTTCAGATGATTTGGAGAAATTTTCAAAGAGTGTTACTAAGGATAGACTTAGATTTCAAAGCTTTTGCTTACAGAGAATGGCAA
Organism: uncultured Lachnoanaerobaculum sp.; assembly: GCA_916720285.1. Taxonomy (GTDB): domain Bacteria; phylum Bacillota; class Clostridia; order Lachnospirales; family Lachnospiraceae; genus Lachnoanaerobaculum. The sequence goes on from CAKAQP010000011.1 coordinate 5,266, forward strand.
AAAGAGAACATTTTATCGGTGTGGATGCCATTGAAAAGCAGTTAAAAGTCGCAAAAAAAGAACTTGTGGATATACAAAGCGGCTTGAAAAAGCTTGAAGATGCAAAGAAAAGCTTTGACTTGGTATACAACGGATATACAAGGTTTAGAGCCGGAGAGGGCTTTAGCAAGCTTGAAACGTATTGTGAATCAGGGAAAAAAGCTAAGGAGCTTGGAATAAAGATAGCAGATATAGCTAAGAAGATAGAAGAATTTAAGAAAAATCCTATATTGCTTGCAATGTATGACAGGGTCAAGGAATGCAAAAAGAATGTAAATGATATAAGAGATGAGATAACGGATACCAAGGCAAAAAAGCAAAATATCAGCGATAATATAAGAAAATCAAATCTGATTATAGAAGAGCTTAAAAATAATCTGGAAGAGCTTAAAACTGTATATGAAAACAGTATAAAAGGATATTCGGAGTTTGCACTTGATGTGGAAAAGAAATATTTGAATGAAAGAAAGTCTAAAAAAGCTTTCGCTATTGCATATAATTTTTCAAATCGTATGGTACAGGATAATATAGCATTAAACAGCTATTTAAATCAGGAATTGATACCTTTGCAACAAAAGTATACCGCTACATACACTTGTGACTACGCAATAGGTTTGGAAGGGGCGAATCGGTACATGCAAGAATACCTTACTCTGCAAAATATTGAGCTGGAAAGACATAAGAATGAACTTGCACAGGCTCAAATTCGCTGTAAGGACAGATTTCGCAAGGAAGTGCTGTTTAGGATGAAGGATGATATCTTAAGGGCAAGGCAGCAGTTTAAGCAAATAAATCGTGTTATGGAAAATCTGGAATATGGTGAGGAAAGCTACAGATTCGGCATTGACAAGAGCAAAGATAAAGAACTGGGACTTTTCTACGATATTATTATGGATAAGGACAATCAGCAAATTGACAGAGAAAATGATATGCTTGCATATATGGCTGAGGTAAATAAGTCAGAGGTATTTGAAAGTCAGATTGATGACTTTATGAGTAGAATAATGATAGATGTGGAAGAGCATGCAAAACAAAATCTAACAGGTCAAAAGTCAAAGGCAAAGAGTATGGGAATGTATGTGGATTATAGGACTTATCTGGACTATGATATTATTATAAAAAATTCAGTGACAGAGAAGGAAGTTGCATTATCAAAGGTAAGCGGTGAGGGGAGCGGTGGAGAAAATCAAGCACCGTTTTATGTAGCAATATGTTCGTCACTTTTGCAAATTTATGAGCAAAGCAAGGAAGAATCTATGAGGTTGATATTGTTGGATGAGGCATTTAACAATATGACCAGCGATAGAATCGAGCCTATGATGAACATGTTTAAGAAGTTAAATTTGCAACTGGTGCTTATAGCAACAGCAGAGAAGGCTACATCGATTTTACCATATTGCGATATTACCTACTCAATAGTTAAATCAGGAAACAGAAATGCAATACGAGCCTTTGAGAGGTTGGATGATGGATTATAGTAAGGATATTTTAAATACTTTAGTTGATATGTATGAAAGAAGAGAGGGCTATATAAAGGAGCCTTCTTCTTTACGTGCAATACAAATAGATATAAAAAAGACCTACCCGGAATATGTGGACAGATACGATCACAATGCGTATAAGGATATAAATGCAGCCATAGAAAAGTTGATAAATGAAGGATTGATAATATCAAAGCTTGAATCCACAGGTAGCTACAGTAAGGTTAGATTAAACATTAATAGCATATCCGATTGCTATAAGAAATTAAACAGAAAAAGTATTCCGGAGCAATGTGAATATATAAAACAAATTCTGTCCTCATTTGAAAACAGTAAGTATAGGTTGCTAAATAGCATAATATCCGACTGGATGAATCTGGCTGTTAACTATAGGAAGCTGCCATATGATTTAAAATATGACGGTAAAAGGTTAAAAGATATACTTACAATATTGGAAGCTGTATTTAAGATAGAAAAAGAAAGCTACATCAGAAATTTCTCAACTGCGGTATTCAAAGATTCAAAGAGATTTCAAAAAGAATTTAAGCCCTGTATAGAGAATATATTATTTGATTATACGGATGATCCTATAGAAAAAGATAAGATACTTGAATATTATAATTTGTATGAGAATCCTACATTTGTATATATAAAGGGAGATGTGATAATAAGTTTTGAAAATTCTACAATATATGCCGGGGAGTTACCGGATGGAATAGCTCTCTCCAATGCTTCACTTAAAAGAATAAGGAATATAAAGGTACTTACAAAAGCTGTTATTACAGTGGAAAATCTGACTACATATCATGATGAAAATAAGAAAGAAGCGGTATATATCTATCTTGGAGGATATCACAATAAATCAAAGGAAGAATTACTTGAAAAAATATATAAAGATAATAAATCCTGTGAATATCTACATGAGGGGGATATAGATATCTACGGATTTTTAATACTTGAAAACTTAAAAGAGAAAACAGGTATACCGTTTAAGCCTCTCCTTATGGATATAAATACATTGAAAAGATTTTATGAAGCAGGAATATACAAGGAACTTAATATATCAGATATCAGAATGATTGAGAAAAACAGAGAAAACCTTAAAGAGTATTCAGAAGTATTGGATTTTATGCTTTTAAATAATTGTAAGGTTGAGCAGGAGTCTTTAAGGGCTGTACGATTACCGGAAGACAGTTAGAATATTCAAAGTAGTATATAATTTTATTGTCAAGTCTGAATTCTTAGATTTGATACGAAACAGCAAAGTGCATAAATTTTATGTTTTAAAAGACTTGTCAACATTATCCACATTTTTATCCACAAAAATAGTTGGTTTTGCAGGTCCCGGAAAGCTAATAAATAGGCTGTTTCCAAGTTATAAACCGACTTATCCACAATTTGGGTGCTTTATCCCCATAGAGTAAAGATTGTATTTGAGATAAATTTGTAGATTTTATGTGCTAAAATATATAAAAGTGCAATTTTACTCGGAAAATACAATTGAATAAAAATTTAATAAAAATCATATTAGTTGAAAAATTTAATCAAATTGACAGTACAATTATAAATTTAAATTGAATTTTTGTTTACAAAGTGGTATACTATAGACAAATAAAAAAGAAAAGGAGCTTATACATATGCGTTATACAATTACTGGAAGAAATATTGAAATTACTGATGGTTTGAAGAAGGCAGTAGAGGAGAAGCTTCAGAAATTAGAAAAGTATTTTACAGCTGAGACAGAGGCAAGAATTACATTAAGTGTGCAAAAGGAAGCACATAAGATCGAGGTTACTATTCCTACGAAGCAGGGGCTTATAAGAGCCGAGGAAGTTAGCCAAGATATGTATGTCAGCATAGATAAAGTTCAAGACATAATAGAAAAGCAGATTAAAAAGTTTAAGAATAAGCTTATAGATAAAAAACAGGCTGCAATGTCATTCACTGATTTCTTTATAAACGATGAAGCCACCTATGGAGACGATGAAGACGAGATAAAGATCGTAAAGACAAAGAGATTCAGTATCAAGCCTATGGATCCTGAGGAGGCATGTTTGCAGATGGAACTTTTGGGACATGATTTCTATGTTTTCAGAAATGCAATCAGCGATGAGGTATGCGTAGTTTATAAGAGAAAAGACGGAAAATACGGTATCATAGAGCCGGAAGTTTAAATTGGTTGTTAAGCTATTTTCCTTTTTAGCTTTTCAAACATACAATAGTTACAGGGAGTCTTAAGACTCCCTGTTTTTGTATAAAAAATTATTTTGAAAACATACACAACTTTTTTAATATATACTATAATATAGACGGGTGTTGAGGTAAATTTCTTTGCTGAATTTACCATGATGTAGAAAGAGCGGGAATAAGTTTTCTATAAGGAGGAGAATGAAGCATAGGGATATTATTGAAAAAATGACATTGGAAGAAAAATGCGCCTACCTTTCAGGTAAAAATGCCTGGGACACGAGGTCGTTTTCTTCTATAGGGGTTGATGTTCTTCACCATGCCGACGGACCTACAGGTGTGAGAAAGCAGGCAGGAAAAGGTGACCATTTGGGACTGAATGCTTCCGTACCTGCAACATGCTTTCCGACTGCGGCCACTCTGGCAAACAGCTGGGACGTAAGTCTTCTTGAAAAAGTGGGAGAAGGGCTGGGAATTGAAGCGGCGGCTGAAGATGTAAATGTACTTTTAGGACCCGGAATAAATATCAAGCGAAATCCGTTATGCGGAAGAAATTTTGAGTACTATTCGGAAGATCCGTATCTTAGCGGAAAACTTGCGGCTGCTATGATAAAGGGGATACAAAGCAACGGAATAGCCGCCTGTGTAAAGCATTTTGCTGTAAATTCACAGGAGCTTCGCAGAATGGCTATGGATTCGGTACTGGATGAGAGAACGCTTAGAGAAATCTATATTACCGCATTTGAAATAGCTATAAAAGAGGGCAAACCGAAATCTTTAATGACGAGCTACAATATGGTCAACGGTGTATATGCAAATGAGAATGAGCACCTTCTGATGGATATTTTAAGAAAAGATATCGGCTTTGACGGTATGGTGGTTACCGACTGGGGAGCTTCAAATGATCATGCTTTAGGGGTGAAAAACGGTTCAAGTCTGGAAATGCCGGCTCCGGGACTTGACAGCGCAAGAGAACTTTTAGAGGCATTAAAGACCGGGAAAATAAGTGAAAGTGATATTGATGTCAGAGTGGATGAGCTGATAGATATCACATTGTCTACAAAGAATAAGAAAAAGCCGCAAGATAAGGCAAAGATGTTTGAAGACAATAATGCGCTTGCAAGAGAAGCTGCAAGAAAAAGTATTGTGCTTTTAAAGAATGAGGAAAACATTTTGCCGCTTGATAAGAGTAAAAAGGTAGCGATTATCGGTGACTTTGCTTTTAGCCCAAGATATCAGGGAGCGGGATCTTCTATGGTGAATGCGACAATAGTGGAGGATGCACAAAGGCTTATAAAGAATCTTGATCTTGACTCTGAAAAAGAGAAAAAGATTGAGGCCGCCATAGGCAATATTGAGGAAAAGCTTGAAGATTTGGATATTAATCCAATATATGAGGGAGCAGGAATCACAAATGTAAATGCGACAAATGTTGATACTGTGGAAAAAGTCATATCACAGTTTGATCTAAATATAATAGGTATGGCACATGGATATTCAAGAGCGGATAAAGAGGATGAATCCCTTGTAAATGAAGCAATAGAGCTTGCAAAGCAGGCGGATATCGTACTTTATTTCTTCGGACTTAACGAGGCGAGTGAATCTGAAGGTCTTGACAGAACTCATCTTAGAATTCCAAACAATCAGATAACATTATTGGAAAAGCTTTCAAAGACTAATCATAATATAGTCGGCGTAATCAGTGCAGGTTCATGTATTGAAATGCCTTGGGAAAAGAATTTAAAGGGAATATTACACGGATATCTCTTCGGTCAGGCAGGAATGGGTGCGGTATTTGAACTGCTAAGCGGTGAGTACAGTCCAAGCGGCAAGCTCTCTGAAAGTATTGTAAAAAAGTATGAGGATGTTCCGAATATAAAGTATTATCCTTCAAAAGAGAGGACTTCGGAATATAGAGAGAGTATATTTGTAGGCTACAGATATTTTACTACGGCAAATGTACATGTAATGTATCCTTTCGGATATGGACTTTCCTATACAAAGTTTAAGTACAGTGATATAGAAGCAGATAGAGATAAGGTAAGCTTTTATATTGAAAATACGGGTAAGTTTGCAGGTGAGGAGATTGCGCAGCTTTATATAGGATTGAAGGAATCAAATATATTCAGGCCAAAGTTTGAATTAAAGGGATTTGAAAAGGTATATTTAAATCCGAGTGAAAAGAAAAAAATTACTATTTTATTTGATGATAAATCATTCAGGTTTTATAATGTAGCGACAAATGCCTTTGAGATTGAAACCGGAGAATATGATATATACATCGGAAGCAGTTGTGTAGATATCAGATTGCAGTCTAAAATAAGTGTTGAAGGTAATGCAACAGTTTTCCCGTATAATAAGAGTGATTTACCTTCATACTTTGACGGAAATGTAGCAAATGTAAGTGATGAAGAGTACAGGATTTTGCTTGGAAGGGAAATACCTGACGGACGCTGGAGCGGGGAACTTGGAATCAATGATGCATTATGTCAGATGTATTATGCAAAAAGCTTTATTGCAAGACATGCCTATAAAGTACTTGATAAAAGACTGAAAAAGTCGCTTGAAGCCGGAGTACCGGATCTTAATACTCTTTTCCAGTTTAATATGCCTTTTAGAGCTATCGGAAAGATGAGTAACGGACAGGTAAGTATGGAGATGGTAGATGCCATAGTACTGTTGGTAAACGGACATTTCTTTAAGGGGATTACAGGTATTATAAAGGGGTATTTCAAAAACAGAAAGGCCAATAAGATATATAAGGAAAAGTTTCTTCAAAGAGAAGATAGAGAGTAGTTATGAATGTAGTAAAAGAATGGATAGAAGCGCATCCGAATCTTTGGGAGTTCATTAAATTTAATATTCTTTCAAATGTAGCAACAATTGTAAATTTTATAGTTATGTGGATAGGAACGGCTACATTTACAGGATTTGGATGGCATCAGATACCGTTTCAATTTTTGATTTTTAATTATGCGGAAAATATTGAGCAAAATCTTGGGACGGCGGGCTTTTTAAGTTTCCTTGTGGCTACCGCACTTGCTCAGACCGTAAATTTCTTTGTTCAAAAACAGTTTGTATTTAAATCAAATGCGGCATTTAAGGATGCTATACCGAAGTATATTATACTTGCTGTTGTATTGATAATTATTTCTGCTGCACTGCCTGCATATTCACAGAAGTTTTTCAGGGATATAGGAATCAGTGCAAGTATTGTACCTACGTTGGCTAATGCAGTAAATATTATTGTTCAGGTGGTTATCAGCTATCCGACAATGAAATATATTGTAATGCCTGAGAAAAGATAAATAGGAGGAGTATTATGTTAGCTGTTAATATGGCGGATGTAATAAGTGTTGTCAAATCTATAGCGCCACACCTTGTGGCTATAGTGACACTTTTTGTGGCGGCCCTTGTGGTCATGTTTATCACAAGAAAGGAGAGGTCGGCACGTAAGAATCTTACAAGGACGGCTTCATGGCTTGTTTTTGGACTGGGAACACTTTTAAGTATCAATCTTATGATAAACGGCCCTTTAAAGACTATGATAACACTTGCTACAGGAAGGGGAGTTATAACTGAACAGTCTTTAAATGAAGCAAAGTCATTAGGTGAGGAAATTTCAGGTGAGGGTATTGTACTTTTAAAGAATGACTCAACACTTCCGCTTCAAAAGGGTTCAAAACTAAATCTCTTCGGGTGGTCGTCAACGAATCCCTTATACGGAGGTACAGGTTCAGGAGGACTTAATGATTCATTCCCTACGGTATCACTTATTGAAGGATTACAGAATGCCGGATTTGAGGTAAATGAGGAACTTGTAAAGTTTTATACAGATTTCAGGCAGACCAGACCTACAGTAGGAATGTGGGGACAGGATTGGACTATACCTGAGCCTTCAATTGAACAATATAACGAGGCAAATATTTTTGATAATGCAAGAAATTATTCCGATAAAGCTGTAGTTGTTATTGCAAGATCCGGCGGTGAGGGGGCTGATTTACCGAGAAGCCTTGATCCAAGTGTTGAAGATACATTTGTGGACGGAGGTACTTTCGGATCAAAGGGTATCAGATACAGTGATCAAAAGGACGACCTGGATGCCGATAAGAGCTATTTGGAGCTTTCAAACAGAGAAACAGCAATGCTTGATGCGGTAAATAAGAAATTTAAAAATATTATTGTAATCATAAATGCTTCAAATCCTATGGAACTTGGTTTTGTAAATGAATATGAGAATATAACAAGTGTGGTTTGGTGTCCGGGAGCAGGACAGACGGGATTTAATGCTCTTGGTAAGATTCTTGACGGAGAGGTAAATCCTTCAGGTAAGACAAGCGATATCTTTGTATATGACTTAAAAACAACACCAAGCTATAATAACTTCGGAGATTTCCACTATACAAATATGGATGAGTTTGCCGTAGAGGACAGAGGAGTATCATATAACCCAAGTTTTGTAAACTATGTTGAGGGTATTTATGTAGGATACAGATTTTATGAGACTGCAGCTAAAGAAGGTGCTATAAATTACGCCGGATATGTACAGTATCCGTTCGGTTACGGACTTTCTTATACCAACTTCACAAAGGAAATGGGAGAGATAGTTGCAAATAACGGTAAGATAAGTATCGACGTATTGGTGACAAATACAGGAAATATTGCAGGAAAAGATGTTGTACAGTTATACTTTAATCCGCCTTATACAAACGGAGGCATTGAGAAGGCAAGTACAAATCTTGTAGGCTTTGCTAAAACAAAGCTTTTACAACCCGGTGAAAGCGAGACTGTAAAGATTACTTTTGCGGTTGAAGATATGGCATCATTTGATGAAAAAATCAAAAAGGCTTATGTACTTGAAAAGGGAGTGTATGAGATCAGCTTACAGGAAGATTCTCATAATATACTTGATACAAGAACATTCCCTCTTGAAGATGATATAGTTTACGGTGATACAAACAAGAGAAGCAGTGATGATGCTGTTGCTACAAGTAAACTTGACGATATGAGAGGCGATTTTACAGTTCTTTCAAGAAAGGATAAATTTGCAAATCTTGAGGAAGCAACAAAGGCGCCTACAAATTTTGTGCTTCCGGCAGATAAAAAGGCAGAATTCTTAAATAACAGTAATTATGACGGCAAAAAATTTGATATTGAATCCGATAAGATGCCGAAGACAAATGCAAATAATAAAATAAAACTGGCAGATCTCAGAGGGCTTGACTATGATGATGAAGCTTGGGAGAGTCTTCTTGACAATCTAAGTTTTGATGATATGTCAAAACTTGTTGCTCTGGGAGGATATCAAACCACAACAATAGGAAAAATAGGTAAAGTACAGACAGTTGACTGCGACGGACCTTCTTCAATAAACAATAACTTTACAAAGAAGGGTTCAATAGGACTTCCTGCAACTATAATGCTTGCAAACACCTTCAATACGGACCTTGCACATTCATTTGGAGACAGCATTGGAAAGATGGCGGATGAGATGGAGGTTTCAGGCTGGTATGCACCGGCTATGAATACACATAGAAATGCATTTGCAGGTAGAAACTTTGAGTATTTCTCGGAAGATCCTTTGCTTGCAGGAAAAATTGCATCAGAGGCGGTAAAGGGTGCCGAAGATCATGGAGTATATGCATATATTAAGCATTTTGCTCTAAACGATCAGGAGACCAACAGAAACTATCAGCTAATGACTTGGGCGGATGAGCAGACCGTAAGAGAGATATATCTTCGTCCTTTTGAAATATGTGTAAAAGAAGGGAAAGCAAAAGCGGTGATGAGTTCGTTCAATCACTACGGAATAACACCTGCAGCCGCATCAAATGAAGTTCTCAATAAGATTCTAAGAGATGAGTGGGGCTTTAGAGGCATGGTGCTTACCGATTATTTCGGCGCCGGCGGATATGGTTATATGAATGCCGACAGATATATAAGAAACGGTAATGATTTCTGCCTTACAGCAATTGATACAGGTTATAATTATGTAAAGGATAAGAGTGCTACAGCAGTGATTGCACTTAGAAAAGCATCACATAATATACTGTATACAACTGTCAACAGTAGAGCATATGCACCTGAAAACCTTAACTTAGGTATGATGGGATGGCAGATTGCAGCTATAGTGATAGATATTATATGTATAGCAGCAGCTGTACTTTTAGCTTTGAAGGCTTGGAAAAATTACGCTACAAGAAAAGATGCAGATAATGAATAAAAATTTTTTAGCATATAAATTAAAAGAATATGTTAGCTCCGGTATATTGCCTATGCATATGCCGGGGCATAAAAGAAGAGTGCCGAAAGAAATAGAAGAGATGATGACGGACATATATAATATGGACTTGACTGAGGTAGAGGGCACTGATAATTTACATGATGCTACAGGCATTATAAAAGACTCTATGGAGTTTACAAAAAATATATATAAAACTAAAAAAACATACTACTTAATAAATGGTTCAAGCTGTGGTATACTTGCAAGTATAAGAGCCTGTGCATGTACAGGTGATTATAAAAATAAAAAATCATATATAATAGTAGCGGATAATGCACACTTCAGTGTATATAATGCTATTGAATTGTTAGATTTGATACCAATATATGTAAATATAGGGTATAATAATTTAGGCATTGCAAAAGAATGTGATGCAAAGAGTGTGAAAGCGCTTTTAGAAGTAAATAAGGAAAAAAATATAGTGGCAGCACTGTTTACTTCACCTACATACGAGGGAGTTGTATCAGATATACAATTGATTGCAAAAACTTTGCATGATTATAATATCCCGGTTATAGTGGATGAAGCACATGGTGCCCACCTTACTTATATAGAAAAAACAACAGAAAAATATGCCGATCTTAACAATGCTCTTGATATGGAGTTTCCGTCATCTGCATTGAATTTTGGTGCAGATATAGTGGTGCAAAGTTTGCATAAAACTCTGCCTTCGCTTACTCAAACTGCGCTTTGTCATTTAAAGTCAAAGTTGATTGATGAAAAATGCTTGGAAGAGTCACTCCATATATTTGAAACCAGCTCGCCTTCATATGTTTTTATGGCAGGTATTGATGCCTGTATACGATATATGAGTAAAAGTTATGCATATGTATCTCAGTATTTAAAGAGTCTGAAAGCCTTCAGAGAAAAAGTTTCAAGCTGTAAAAGTATTCATTTATGGGAGGAAAATACAGGACTCGGATATGATTTTACAAAACTTGTAATCTACTCAGATAATATTGACGGGGTTACATTGGCAAATATACTCAGGGAATCCTACAATATTGAAACTGAGATGAGCAGACCCGGATTTGTACTTGCGTACAGTACGGTTTGTGACAGTGAAGATGATTTTGACAGGCTGTATAAGGCCTTAAGTGATATTGATAAAAATTTCGTTTATATAGAACATGAGTCTACATCAAATCTTGATGAAAAGTATCTAAATAAGATTGCTAAAAAAAACATATATATATATCCGCCCGGTGTGCCGGTTATAAAGAAGGGGGATATAATAGATCGAGCCGGTTTTGAGTTGTTGCAAGAATATATTAAAAAAGGGAAAAGGGTCTATGGACTGGACCCATAAGTAAAATGGGAAAAATTTATTATGTAATGGGCAAGAGTGCTTCAGGAAAAGATACCATCTTTAAAAGATTGTATAAGGAGTGCCCGAGAACAAAGAGACTTATAACATATACCACAAGACCTATAAGGGATGGGGAAGAAAATGGTGTTGATTACCATTTTGTAGATGAATCCGTTATAGAAGAATATAGAAAACAGGGTAAGCTTATAGAGATGAGGACTTATAATACGGTTAAAGGTCCGTGGATATATGCAACTATTGATGACGGATCATTGCATCTTGAAAGTAAAAATTATCTTATAATAGGAACTCTGGACTCTTATAAAAAAATAAAAGAGTACTATGGTGCGGAAAATGTCGTACCCATATTTATAGAACTCAGTGACGGCATCAGACTGCAGAGAGCTATAAACAGAGAGATGGTGCAATCAGAGCCACAGTATGCCGAACTTTGCAGAAGATTTTTGGCGGATGAGGAGGATTTCTCACCTATGAGACTTGAAAACTCCGGAATTACAAAAAAATATGTCAATGAAGATTTGAACAAATGTATACTTGAAATAAAAAAAGATATGGGAATAAAGATACAGGATGAGTGATTTTATTCTTGGAAATGAAAAGATAAGGCATCAGTTGAGAGAATCAATAACAAAACAGTCAATATCACATGCATATATTCTGGCAGGTGACAAGGGGATTGGAAAGTCCAAAATAGCAAGGGAATTTGCCATGGAACTTATATGCGAAAAGCATACAGGATGTGGAGAATGTCCGGCTTGCCGACAGTTTTTGGCAGATGCATATCCGGACTTTTTTTATATGAATGCCGAAGGCAAGGAAAGTATCGGAATTGACAGGATACGAGAAAGTATAGTCAATGATGTTACAATCAGACCATACCATGGTAAAGTGAAAATATATGTAATAGATGAGGCGGATAAGATGACTGTGGGAGCACAGAATGCTCTGTTAAAGACTATAGAAGAGCCGCCCGAGTATGTGGTGATTTTACTTTTGGTAAGGAATATGAGCCTGCTTCTTGAAACAATAAGGAGTAGATGTATAAAGCTTTTGTTGAGTGCGGTAAGTAATGACAGAATAAAGAGATGGCTTGTTGAAAAAGGTACAAGTGAAGATTTGGCTACGGTGGTAGCCTCGTATTCAAACGGTGCACCGGGGATTGCCAAAGCAATGGCTGAATCTGAGGATTTTGCCGGTATGTATAATCAAAATGTAGAGTTTTTGAAAAAGATTTCAGAAGCATCTATAAATGATATACTTTTATTTATAGAAGAATTGAAAAAAAGAACCGGAGGATTTAGGGATTTTATAAATTTTCTAAGACTCTGGTATAGAGATATATGTATCTTAAAGCTTACAAAAAAGATAGATAACCTTGTATTTATAAGGGAGGAAAGCATTATACTAAGGCTTTCCAGAGAATATACACTTAAAAAGATTAACAGTATAATAGATTTAATAGATGAAACGGAGACTAGGCTAAACTCCAATGTAAGCGGAGATACGGTGATGGAATTGCTTTTTATTGGCCTTAGAAAATAGGAGAAAAAGATGAGAGTAATAGGCGTTAGGTTTAGAGATGTAGGTAACATCTCCTACTATGATCCTGATGATATTGATATAGATGTTAATGAGAGAGTAATAGTGGAGACTGATAGAGGCATTGAATGCGGAAGAGTCATATTGGGTGCCAGAGAACTCAGCGAGACTTATGATAAACCTCTAAAAAAGATAATAAGAAAGGCAAGTTCTGAGGATATTTGTATCTATGAGGAAAACTGCAAGAAGGAAAAAGAGGCCTTTGATATTTGCAAGTCAAAGATTATTGAACTTAATTTGCCTATGAAACTGATTTCTGCAGAGTATACATTTGATAATGCAAAGGTTTTATTTTATTTTACTGCAGAATGCAGAGTTGACTTTAGAGAGCTGGTAAAGATACTTGCATCTATTTTCAGAGTAAGAATAGAGCTCAGACAGGTAGGAGTAAGAGATGAAACCAAGATGGTGGGCGGCATGGGTTCATGTGGAAGAGCGCTTTGCTGTCACAGTTATTTGTCCGACTTTGTACCTGTGTCAATAAAGATGGCAAAGGAACAAAGCCTGTCTTTGAATCCTGCAAAAATCAGCGGTGTATGTGGAAGATTGATGTGTTGTTTGAAAAACGAATCCGATACATATGAGTATTTAAATAAAAAAATGCCAAGAGAAGGTGTTACAGTATTAACACCTGCAGGTGAGACAGGTGTAATAGTTACAACCAGTGTATTACGGCAGACTGTAAAGGTGCTTGTTACAAAATCAGAGGATGCAAAGGAAATTGAAGAGTATCCTTTAAAAGAGATAAGGATACAAGCTTAAAATCATGAAAGATGAATTGATCAGGGAAGAATTGGGAGAGAGACTGGATGATTTGCAATGTGAGAATCTCTTCCTTATACAAAATCCGGCTAAGTTTTGCTTCGGTATAGATGCGGTACTTTTGGCGAATTTTGTTAAAGTAAAAAGAGGCGGTCATGCTGTGGACCTTTGTACGGGAAGCGGCATTGTACCGGTGCTTTTGAGTGAGAAAACTCAGGCAAAAAAGATAACAGGTATTGAAATACAGGAAGATATTGCCGAAATGGCAAATAGGAGTGTAAAGTACAATAGCTTGGAAGAAAAAATTGATATAATAAATGATGATATTGCTAATGCGCTAAAATATATAAAACAAGGAAGTGTGGATACCGTCAGTGTGAATCCGCCATATATGAAGGATACAACAGCTATAAAAAATCCCGATTTACCGCTTGCTATTGCAAGGCATGAGCTTCTTACAGATCTTGATAAAGTGGTAGAGATTGCAGGTAAGTTATTAAAAGAAAACGGTAAGTTTTTTATGATACACAGGCCAAGCAGGCTTTCCGAAATATTTGCCGCACTAAAGAAAAACAGAATAGAACCCAAGAGAATAAGATTTGTACATCCATATATGGAAAGTAAGGCAAATCTTGTTTTAATAGAGGGGGTAAAGGGCTCGGGTGTATGGCTGGATGTGGAGCCGCCCCTGGCAGTTTATAAGGATAAAAATATATATACGGATGAGGTGTTGAAAATATATGGCAGGTAAAATATATCTGGTGGCTACACCTATAGGAAATCTTTCCGATATCAGTATGAGGGCGATAGAAACATTGAAAAATGTAGATATAATTGCCTGTGAAGATACAAGAAACACTATAAGGCTTTTGAATCATTTTGAAATAAAAGGACATTTGACCTCATACCATGAATATAATAAAATAGACAAGGCATATGAGCTTTGTGAGAAAGTAAAAGAAGGTAAGAATATTGCTTTTGTTTCAGACGCAGGAATGCCTGCAATATCAGACCCGGGTTATGAGCTGGTGGATATCGCATATAAAGAGGGACTGGAGGTTACCGTTGTTCCGGGAGCCAGTGCGGTAGTATCTGCACTTGCAATAAGCGGTATAAGTTCAAGAAGATTTGCTTTTGAAGGATTTTTGCCTGCAGATAAGAATGAGAAAAAGGAAATACTGACTGAACTTTCACAGGAGAGCAGAACTCTGATTTTATATGAAGCACCGCATAGATTGCTAAAGACCTTAAAGGAACTTCTTGAGTATATGGGGGATAGAAATATTGCCATAGTAAGAGAAATTACAAAGTTGCATGAAGAGGTTTTAAAAGGAAGACTTGCGGAAATAATATCTGATTATGAGTCTGAAAAGGTTGCAATCAGGGGGGAATATGTGCTGGTTATAGAGGGAAAGAGCCTTTTGGAAAAAAGGGAAGAGAGACAGAAGTCCTTTGAAGAAGTCAGTATCAGAGAGCATTATGAAAAATATATTACTGAGGGTATGGACAAAAAAGAGGCAATGAAGGCAGTGGCAAAGGATAGAGGAATACAAAAGAGAGAGGTTTATAAGGAACTCTTGTAAATATGGAGGAAATATGAGAATTGGAATAGGAAATGACCATACGGCAGTTGAGCTGAAGGACATTATTACAGAGCATTTGACAGCGGCAGGATTTGAAGTTGTGGATTTTGGGGCGAAGGCCGGTGAGAGATGTGACTATCCGGTACCCGGAAGAGATGTTGCAGAGGCTATAGTTTCAGGAGAAGTGGATAAGGGAGTACTTATTTGCGGTACAGGCATAGGAATATCATTGGCTGCAAACAAGGTACCGGGAATCAGAGCGGCGGTTTGTTCGGAACCTTATTCCGCAAAGATGGCGGCACTTCACAATAATGCCCAGATTATAGCATTCGGTGCGAGAGTAGTCGGCTCTGAAATGGCTAAGATGATTGTTGACAGTTTCTTTGAGACTGAGTTTGAAGGCGGCAGACATCAAAACAGACTTGATATTATCAGTGAAATAGAAGAAAAGTACTCAAGGTAAAAACATGGGAATAGCAGATTGGTTCAGTTTTGAAACAGCAAAGCAGAAAAAGAAGAAGATGGATAGATATTATAAAAAACTCTATCCCTTCGGCGAAGAGCAAAAGAGCTGGGAACAGGACAGGCTTAATGAAACCTTTCCAAATAATAAAAAGACAAAAAGTTATCATTTTGAACTTTTGATTTTGCGTGAAGGTATTGCAAATCTTTCAGATCCTGATGTATATGATGAGGATGAGGAGCGTCCAAGTGTTGAGGAAGTAATAAAAAACTGGAAAGATAAAGAGACGGTTTACAGATTAAAGCCTGAAGAAAAGCAGCAGTTAATTGAAATTGCGCTTGAAGAAATAGAAAAATTCAGTAAATAAAAATATATTTGTTGAGGTGGGTTTATGAATAGAAAAGTATTAACAGTACAGGACATTTCTTGTTTCGGACAGTGTTCCACTACAGTGGCATTGCCGATACTTTCAGCTTGCGGAGTTGAGACGGCTATAATGCCGTCAGCTATACTTTCAACCCATACAGGCGGTTTTAGCGGATTTACTTTCAGAGATCTGACAGAGGATCTGCCTAAGATTATGGAACATTGGAAAAAAGAAGGTATAAACTTTGATGCAATATATACGGGTTATCTCGGAAGTAAGAGGCAGATTGAGATTGTAATTGATTTGTTCAGCAATCTTTTAAAAGAAGACGGAATGAGAATAGTTGATCCCGCTATGGCGGACAACGGAAAATTGTATACAGGATTTAATGAAGATTTTGTAAAAGAAATGAGAAATCTTGTAGGTGCAAGTGATATTGTACTTCCGAATATGACGGAAGCCGCTTTACTTACAGACAGTGAGATATTACTTGATAATCAAAGCGGTGAATATATTATGAGCATTATACATAAGCTCAGGGATCTCGGCGCAAAGAATATAATATTAAAAGGTATCAGAAATATTGAAGGCAAGCTTGGAATAGCGGTATTTGAAGGAGATACTGAAAATATTGAAATTTTCTACATTGACAGAATAGAAAAAGATGCACATGGTACAGGCGATTGCTATGCTGCGGCATTTACAGGCGGATTGATGCATGGAAAGAGCTTTAGAGAGGCTGCAAAGATTGCCGCCGAATTTGTTTCGGAAGCTATAACAAAGACAATTGACGATGATGATCATTGGTATGGAGTAAAATTTGAAAAAGCCTTGCCGGTGTTAGTGAGAGAGTTGAATAAATGATAAAAATAGATGTAGGAGATATACTTACATTAAAAAAGCCGCATCCATGCGGTTCTCATGAGTGGGAAGTACTTAGAATCGGACAAGATTTGAGACTTAAATGTGTAGGCTGCGGACATCAGATGATGATTGCAAGAAAGAGTATAGAAAAAAATATTAAAACAAAAGGAAAAGACGTATAATGAGTATTTTGAATGTGGAAAATTTGAGCCACGGTTTTGGTGATAGAGCTATTTTTGACAATGTTTCCTTCAGAATGCTGAAAGGTGAGCATATAGGACTTGTTGGTGCCAACGGAGAGGGTAAGTCTACATTCATGAGTGTAGTTACAGGAAAATTGATGCCTGATGAGGGTAAGATAGAATGGGCGAAAAATGTTCAGATAGGATATTTGGATCAGCATTCTGTATTGGAAGAGGGAACCAGTATAAGAGATGCATTAAAGGGAGCCTATGATCATCTTTTTGATATGGAAAAAAGAATGAATGAAATCTGTGACTTGCTTACTACAGCTGATGAAGGCGTGATGGACGAGCTTATGGAAGAACTCGGTACCATTCAGGAACTTTTGATGGCACATGATTTCTATACTATTGACGCCAAGATCGAAGATGTGGCAAATGCGTTGGGGCTTACAGATATCGGACTTGAAAGAGATGTAACGGAGCTTAGCGGAGGACAAAGAACAAAGATCCTTTTGGCAAAGCTTCTTTTACAAAAACCGGATATTTTGCTTTTAGATGAGCCTACAAACTATCTGGATGTCGAGCATATCGAGTGGCTGAAAAGATATTTGCAGGATTATGAGAATGCATTTGTACTTATTTCACATGATATACCATTCCTTAATTCAGTGGTAAATATAATATATCATATGGAGAATCAGGAACTGAACAGGTATGTCGGCGATTATAATAAATTTCTTGAGGTTTATGAGGTTAAGAAAAAACAGTTGGAAGCGGCATATAATCGTCAGCAGAAGGAAAGAGAAGAACTTGCGGATTTTGTTGCCAGAAATAAGGCGAGAGTTGCTACAAGAAACATGGCAATGAGCAGACAAAAGAAGCTTGATAAGATGGATATCATAGAACTTGCGGCGGAAAAGCCGAAGCCTGAGTTTAATTTTAAAGAGGCCCGAACACCGGGTAAGACTATTTTTGAAACTACAGATCTTGTAATAGGTTATGACTCACCACTTTCAAAACCTATAAATGTAAGAATGGAAAGAGGAGAAAAGATAGCAATGTTCGGTGCAAACGGTATAGGAAAGTCAACTCTTTTAAAGAGTATACTTGGTCTTACACCGGCATTGTCAGGAAAAACTGTTCTG
>CAKAQP010000012.1 GCA_916720285.1 uncultured Lachnoanaerobaculum sp.
AGAAAAAGAAACCTTGAAGAAGAGAAGAGTATAGACAATCTAAGGTTTCTTTTTCTTTGTATTGCTTTCATCAGTACACTTTCATACTTTTCTATACCGATAAAGTTTATATCCGGATGTGTTATCGCCATATTTCTGATAAACTGTCCCTTGCCCATTCCTATCTCTATCTGTAAAGGTCTTTTCTCCTCAAAGATATCCTGTATACTTCCCTTTAATTCTATTGCTTTATCTTCTCTGATGCATTCCTTTGCATCTGTTATAAAGTCCTCACATCCCTTTATATGTCTAAGTCTCATTATTACTACCCCATTTCCTATATAGCAATTTAGTATACATTATATCCGATAAAAAAAGCAACAGGCATTTAACCTGTTGCTTATAAAATAACTTATTGTTCTGTAGTTTCTCTCTTTCCAAGAGTTATTGTTACAGTCTTTTCGACATAGTTACCGCTTTCATCCAATCTTTGAACGGTCAAATCCACAGTTTTTCCACTCTCATAATATGTAAGCATATTTTTGAGACTTTCCATAGATCTTACGCTCTGCCCGTCAAACTTTGTTATGATATCCTTGGCCTTTAAGTCTGAAGAAGCTGCCGCTCCGCCTTCTACAACCTTATAAACATATATACCCTGTGGCATATCATATGCCTTAGCCATTTCCTCATCTATATCTTTTCCCTGTATTCCAAGATATCCCTGATTCTCTGCAGCAACAACCGTTCTTGTTTCTTTACTTGAAAGTTCCGCTATAAGATCCTTTACTGCAGAAATAGGTATGGCATAGCCCATTCCTTCAACATCGGTATCAGAATATTTAGCTGAATTTATACCGATTACTTCGCCTTTCATATTAATTAGCGCACCGCCTGAGTTTCCCGGATTTATGGCCGCATCTGTTTGCAGAAGATTTCTTGATGTGCCTCCCTCAGTTTTCACTTCTCTGTTTAATGCCGATATATAACCTACAGTTACAGACTGTCCGTAACCAAGTGCATTACCTATGGCAACTACTCCCTGACCGACTTTTACATCATTTGAGTCACCTATATTTGCAATACTTATCTTTGACAATGTATCCTCTGAAAGATCTGAAAGCTTAATTGCCACAACCGCAACATCATTGTCACTGTCTCCGCCCTTTACAGAGGCTGCAGCCTTTGTTCCGTCATTAAATTCAACTTCCAAACTGTCGGTATCTGCAATCACATGATTGTTTGTGACTACCAAAAGTTCTGAATCTGTTTTTCCGACTATAATACCTGAACCGCTTGACTGTGCCTCATAGCTTTGTGGTCCGAAGAAGCTGTTTTGTGTAATCTCAGCTTTACCATAGATAGCTACTACTGAAGGCATAGCCTTGTCTACAATTGTAGACACATCCATATTTGAAAGATTTGTTGCAGGTGCCGCAGTGCTTTCACTCTCACTCTTAGTATCTGTTTGATTTCCTATAACAATATTGTCTTTAGTTTCTACATTACTTGAAATATAGCTGTTGGCAACAGTATTTACACCTACCATTACTCCGCCGGCAACAAGTCCGAATACCGCCGCACTTGCTACAAGACCTACGGCCTTACCTACTTTTGATTTCTTTCGCTCCTTACCCTTACCTTGGACTTTTTGAGGCTGTGCGGTAAGAGCCCTTGCTCGTACATCTTCTGACTGAGTTCCTCTATAAGTTTCTCCATTATTTCCCTCAATGTTTGCATTATTATTTACCTCATCATTTGTATTTGTTTTATCTAAACTTACCGTATTAGCGCTGCTGCCTGACTCTGTTTCATTTTTGGCTATATTCTCTGCAGCTTTTGCAAGACTGTCTGTATGTCTTTTTATAATACTGTCTATGTCCTTTTGCTCGGACTGAGTATCAATGCCGATTTCATCTGCAGTATTTGTATTTGAAATCTCTGCTGTGTTTGTTGTATGCTCCTCTGCATTGTTTATCTCATTATCAAATTCATCTCTATCAAATCCCATATTCTTATTCGCACGATTACGTGCGCTCCTTTCATATATTAAAAAAGCATTGGTAGCTTTCCTTTTATGGTTTATAGTCTACCAATGCTTTGTGTCTTATTTGTGTTCAAAGTTAGTTTAAATTGTGTTTTTTATTCAGGTTTTGCTTCGACAGTCTGTGAAACTGTACTTCCCGGTCCCACTACATTAGGTGCAGGTGCTACAGTTTCTTCTTTTGCAGTAGTAGTCAAAGGTTCCACTGTAGATTCTTTAGGGCTCTTTCCTGACTTTGTCTGGGCCTGAGTTGTTTCACCCTGGCCGTTTGATTTTCTGGGCTGAGCCTCACCGCTTGCTGCAGTAGTCTCTCCCGGACCGTTTACCTTCTTTGTCTGAGTCTCAGCTGTAGTATTTTTCTTATTCTGAGCCTCGGTTGATGAAGTTATAATCTCCACATTTGAACCCTTTGAAGCCTGTGTGGTTTCTCCCGGACCTACATTTACTCCGTTTTTTGAACTGCTTGTGGTCTTATCCCTTTCAGCCGCACTTCCCTTCTCGGTAGGCTTTATATAGTACTTATTTCCGTCACCGTCCGTGTAATAATCATTTTCTTCATCTTTATCTATCCAAACGGTTTCGCCGTCTTTATCAAGCTGATAATATCTTCCGTTATTATCTATGTAGATATCTACACTCTTTTTAGTCTCGGCTTCAGTGGTAGATTTCTTCTTACTCTTGGTTTCTTTATCATCTTCATCGTCGTTATTTTTATTCGACTTATATCCGCCGCTTGTTTTTACTCGCTTTACACTGTCACCGTCTTTATAAACTCCGGTATCGGATGAGATTCTGTCACTGTAAGCCTTTACTTTTGCGGAAACTTCATAATTTTCATCACCGAAAAGATACTTGTGAAGCTCCAATACATTACTTTCAAGGTTTATAGGAACTACTATAAATCCCTTTGTACCGAGAGTCATATCATCAAATTTAAACGGAAAACCTGCAGTATCTTTTAAGTTATATTTTCCGAAATCATTTATTACATCAAGACCGTCCTGCCATGTAAGATTTGTAGCTACCATAGAAAGCATATTTCCAAGCAAATCATTCAAAGTCTTAAGGTCTGCCTTTTTTGCCTTTTCAAATGCAAGTTCAATAACCTTTCTCTGTCTTTCTGTTCTCTGGTAATCTGTATCCATATATCTAAGTCTTGCATATGCCACAGCCTGAACACCGTCCAAATGCTGCATTCCCGGTGCCTTTAACTGTACAGATCCTATTCCTGTTCCCTTTACCGTTTCTGTAATATAAGAGTTTATATATTTAAACTCCGGCTTTGTAACTTCTATATCTACACCGCCCAAAATATTGATTGCGGTTGCAACCGCCTTCCAGTTGAATGTAACATAGTCTGTAATATTAAGATCCAAACTGTCATTTAGCATCTTAACGGCTCTTGCAGGTCCACCATAGCTATATGCATGTGTAGCCTTCTGGAATGAGTTCTTACCTACATCAAGGTATGTATCTCTGTATACAGATACAAGCTTAATATCTCCTGTGGCCTGATCTATTGAACATATAATTATGACATCGGATCTGTTTCCTTTTCCGACACTGTTGTCTCTGGAGTCTACACCGAATAATGCAATATTTCTATATCCTCTCATCTCCTGAAGCTTTTTTTCCGACAATCCGGTATTTGCCACCTCTTCCACATCATAATCCGGTCGTTGGATTTTAGAATATTGTTTCAACACATAGGCATATGCAAATATAACACCCAGAACAAGCATCTCTGCTATAAGCATAGTAATGAAAAAAGCGACTTTTGATTTTTTCTTTTTTCTGGACTTCTTTTTTTCTTCGCTCATTATGATCCTCCTGCTAATAAGCATTCTTATTGATAAATCCCTTAAATATCGTCAAAAACATTATCTTGAAATCAAAACCTAAGGTCCAGTTTTCAATATAATATAAGTCATGGTCTATCCTCTTTTGTATTGAAGTATCTCCTCTAAACCCGTTAACCTGTGCCCAACCGGTAAGTCCCGGTCTGACTTGATGTTTTATCATATAATGCGGTATTTCTTCTCTGAACTTTTCCACATAAAAAGGTCTCTCAGGTCTTGGACCCACAAGTGACATATCACCCTTTAAGATATTGAAAAACTGAGGCATTTCATCAATACTTGTTTTCCTTATAAATCTACCTATTTTGGTGACTCTCGGGTCATTCGGAGTAGTCCATTTTGACTTTTCCTCTGACGGCTTTTGTACAGCCATTGAGCGGAATTTATACATTTTAAAAGGTTTATTGTGTAAACCGACTCTTTCTTGAGCATATATTATGGGCCCACCGTCTGTCAGCTTTACCAGTATTGCGGCAATTAACATCCATGGTGAGAACAGTATTATACCAAATAATGCCCCGAATATGTCAACAATTCTTTTTATATATGCATTATGCAATTCTGTAAGCGGTACATGCCTGATGTTTATAACCGGCAGTCCCTGTAAGTCCTCTATGTATGGAATAGTAGGAATAAAGTTATTGTAATCAGGTATAAACTTTGTATGAACACCTGATTTCTCACAGTCATTTACTATAGCTTCCAAATGTTCATATTCTTTTATACTGAGAGTTATTGCTATTTCATCAAGCACATTCATCTCTAATATCATATGAAGATTCGCTACGGTTCCTATCACCTTTACACCGTTATAGCTGAATCCTCGTTCTTTATTATCATCCAAGATACCTCTGATATTATATCCCCACTCAGGATTTTGTTTTACTCTGTCTATATATCCTTCAGCAGCCCTTGAATACCCGATTAATAAAATATGCTTCTGATTATACCCCTTCTGCCTTATATTCATTAAGAAAATTCTTATTGAAGTTCTCTCAACTACCATAAGTACATTTGCCAGAATATAGAAGATAATCACCAATCTTCTTGAGAAGTGATGCATATTCATGTTTTTACCACCCAAATAGAGTGTCAATGTAAATATCAACCATCCTATGGAATTGGCTTTGAATATGTTTGCTATCTCACTTCTTCTTCCCGAAACTCTTTTAGGTGTATACAGTTCAAAGAATTCATAGAGTATCAAAAAACCGGGTATAATTATTATCAGAGCACTGAAATACTCCTGTGCCGACAATGCAAGCAAGGCATCATCATTATAATACATTATAAGATAAGCTATTAAATAACTTAAAAATATAACCAGAGCATCTAGAAGTATATGCAGCCTGTTTAATCTCTTCTGGTTTTCTTTAATCATATATTGCTCCATATCGCAATCTTATGCGATAGACTTCTTTTCATTATTCGTAAAATCATATATCAATTTTACAACCAAACGCAAAATCATTTATTACATTTTACTTAATCTTTAGTAACAGTTCTCAACTGCTATGCCTTTTTATAAATCTATACACATATTCAAATGTTCCGGCTATTATCTCGCCCTCAAGAGCCAATATATCCGTTTTTCTGATTTCCGAAAAATCAACTCTTTCACATTCACCAAGATTTTTAAAGCCCTCTTTTAGTCCGCTTATATAATCTGTCAAAAATCCTTTTTTAAAGAAAAATGCCGTTTTAATTAAAGTACCCAATAAAAGAGGGAAAAAGTTAAATGCTATCTGCAGGTTTGTCATGTTTTTATAAATCAAATAAATATTATTTCTTGCCGCAAGTCTTACCTTAAAGGAATTATATTTTGATCCTGAAGTTGCACTTCCAAGATGGTATACCTTAGCCCTTGGCTCAAAACCTATAATATATCCCCTAAGTCTGGCTCTGAAACTTAAGTCCATATCCTCTAAATAGGCAAAATGCATTTCATCAAAATACCCTATTTCATCTAAGATACTCTTTCTATATATGCTTGCACCTGCACAGGCTGAAAATACAGCTCTTTTTTTCGTAAAATCCGCTACCTTTTCCCCTACTCCTATCTGATATCCCCAGCCAAGAAGAGAATATCCGTCTCCGGCATCATCCACAAGCTCCTTATCATGAGCATTTATCATCAGTGGATTTATTGCAAATATCTTCTCAGACTTTTCTATTGCATTAACAAGCATTTCCACATAGTCCGGAAATACTTCGGTATCATTGTTCAACAAAATAACATATTTACTTTCACAGGCTGCAAGTCCTACATTTACTCCACCTGCAAACCCAAGATTCTCATCCAGATAAATCACTTTTATATTCAGATTGCTTTCATAACTTTCAAGATCTCTCAAATAATCTACGGACTCGTCCTTCGAACCGTTGTCTATCACCAAAATCTCAAAATTTTTATAAGTTTGAGTTCTAAGCGATTCAATGCAATCCTTCATAAACTTTATACCGTTATAGTTCGGTATTATTATTGTTACTTTACTCATCTTCCTCCCGGATACCTAAAGGTATTTTTTTATCTTCTCGTCAATAAACGGTTCGCCTATTTTTTCATTCAACAAATCTCTGAGTGCAAAGTTTGACTTACGAAGTGTAAGATTAGGATTGTAATACGGATCTCCCTTCGCCAGTATTTCAGGCCATCTCTTCATAAATATAGCAGTCTCTCTGTTAAATCTTTCAACCTTTTCAGGGCTGTCCTCAAGTCCTCTTGACTTTGACTCATAATGATAGAAGAGTGCATAAGGATTATAAACTACAAGATAGTTTTTAGCCCTTACCTTCATGCAAAAATCAATATCATTAAATGCAACCGCCAGTTCTTCACTGAATCCGCCAACTTCTTCAAATACCGATTTCTTCGTAATAAGTGCTGCAGCCGTTACGGCAGAATAATCCTGCAATGTAAGTGCTCTGTGGAAATAGCTGTTTTCAACCTCTGAAAGTCCTATAAAGGTATGTCCTGCCACTCCTCCAAATCCAACTACAACACCTGCGTGCTGTATTGTATCATCATTGTAGAGAAGTCTTGCACCTACTATACCGACATCCTTTCTCACTGCATACCACATCATCTCTTCTATTGAAGTCGGATTTATAAGTTCTATATCATTGTTTAAAAAGAAAAGATATTCACCGCTTGCAAAATTCACACCGAAATTATTGATAAGAGAATAGTTAAACTCTCTCTCCCAACGTACAACCTTTACATTGTCAAACTCTTTTTGAATCTTATCATAGTACTCAAAAGTCTTTTTATCGGTAGAGTTGTTTTCCACAACAATGAACTCAATATTCTTATAACTGCTCTTTGTCATTATGGAGCGGATTGCCAAATCAAGATCCTCTCTGTGGTCCTTGTTCGGAATGATGATTGAAAGCAAAGGTTTATCTTCCATAATAAAGTATTTATGGTAAATACCGTAGTCAACACCTTTGTCTATCTTCTCTACAGGCAATGAAATCCCTACTCTTTCGATATGTGCCTTTATTGCTCTTGCCCCGGCTTCAAATGCATATAATTTACTTTGCGGATTTGAAGCTGTTGAATTCATATGACATCTCCAATGGTATAAAACCTTCGGTATATGTACAATCTTTTTTGCATTCTCAGTAACTCTGAATATAAAATCATAGTCTTGCGCACCGTCAAATGCCGCATCAAACATTCCTGCCACATCGACGAGTTCCTTCTTCACTACAAAGAGATGACAAATATAATTCACACTCTCCAGTAAGTCGATATTAAAATCAGGCTTAAAATGCGGATCAAATAGTGATCCTCCGTCCATATCCAGCTTATCCTCATCGGAATATAAGCAGTCACAGTTTTCTTCATTTATTGCCTTTGCACATTCATACAATGCATTTTCGGTAATAACATCATCATGATCTGCAAGTACTATATAATCACCGCTTGCCATCTTAAGTGCTTCATTTGTATTTCCGGCAATACCTAAGTTTTTGCCAAGCTTATTATATTTTATCTTGCTTCCTATGTTTTTTTCTTCTATATATTTTCTTACAAATTCCTCTTTATCCTTACCGTTCTCACTTCCGTCAGCAAGGCAAACCTCAAAGTTTGTATAAGTCTGTGCAAGAATTGAGTCAAGCAACTCTCTGAGGAAATTGTTGGGAGTCGCATAAAGAGGTACTACTATTGAAAATAAAGGTGAATAACCGAATTTAACTTCTCTTTGTGCAGCCAGCTCTTCCTTTGTAGGCTTGGTCTTTTCATACCATTCAGTGTACTCATAATCATTGTCCATGCCCTTTATTTTACTCTTTGACTTTCTGATAAGAGCTCTAAGGCCGTTCTTTTTCATGAAATTAAAAGCCACCCTTACAGTTTCCATATTGCAAAGATCTTTAAGCTTTTCCATTCTTTTATAAGCCACACTTGATCGCTTATATATAAGCTCCTCATTGTATTTTATCTTTTTCTTTTGATTATCAATCGCTATCTCAAGGTAATAATCTTCACCCCTTTTATAATCAAATTTGATATCAAATCCATAATCTTCATCATATACTTTCCCAAAATACACCTGACTTACATCATCTCTTCTGGTCTTAACATATTTGAAGTCAACACTTTCCATTTTACTGTTATAAACACAAAAAGCAGGCTGTGAACCGGGTTTCTTACCCACTACCCAACCGTTTAATGTGATATAATTCTCTCGTATGCGAACATAGTCAACCTTATATTTCATAAAGTATCATTCCTTTTTTATAATATTCTGTGCTTTACTACAGCCTTTATTCATCAAAATTGATTCTTTCCTCTTCAACAACCAGCGGTCTCTTCATTACTCTCTGGTTAATGGTGAGTATATACTCTCCTATAAGTCCTATAAAGAATATCTGTATTGAACCTAGGAAAAGCATGCCGATAAGTATAGGCGCCATACCTGCCGGAAATCTGTCCCAGTATACCAGTTTTAAGATCAAATATATTACTGCAATAAGCATTGATATCCCTGAAAGTATAACCCCGGCAAATGTTGCAAGCCTCAGTCCTACCTTGGTATATGCCGTAACCGAGAGCATTGCCGCATCATAAAGTCTGTATAAATTATTGCTTGTAATTCCGGCTCTTCTTTGCGGCTGTTCATATGGAATCTCTTTTCTTCTGAATCCAAGTTCCGCAACTATTCCTCTAAGGAAAGGAACCGGATCGTCAAGATTTCTCATAACATTTATAAATGCTTTATCATAAAGTCCGAAACCTGTAAAATGTTCTATCTGCTCGACTTCCGAGAGTTTCTTTATAGTTTTGTAATACAGACTTCTAAGATGATACATTATCTTATTTTCCTGACTTGACTTTTTGATTCCGATAGCTATTTTATAGCCTTCTTCCCAAGCCGCCACATATTTAGGTATCATCTCCACCGGATCTTGAAAATCCGCAGCCATCAGCACTGTGGCATCTCCGGTACTTTGCAACATTCCGTAATAAGGTGAATTAAACTGTCCGAAATTTTTCGCATTAAATATACCTTTAATACCCTTATCCGATTTGCAAAGTTCTCTTATCAACTCTCTTGTATTATCTTTTGAATCATTATCAATAAAAATAATTTCATACTCATATGATGAAAGATTTTTCTTAAACTCTTCTCTTATGGCATCCGCCATAGGTACCACATTTTCCTCTTCATTAAAGCAGGGTACCACTATACTTATTTTTTTCATTCTACCATCCCGTAAGTATCATTGTTTTTATAACAGTATTGCCCTTGTCTCTCATAAGTTCAAGAGCTTGTTCTACATTTTCAAAACCTTCAAATGTATGTGTAATCAGTTTTTCAGGTGTAAATCTTTTATGCTTTACCATTGAAAGAAGTCTTTCCATTCTGACTCTACCGCCTTTTCCAAGCTCCATATATACGGTTTTCCCTGACATACCTCTACCCGAAGAAAACTTCGGTATCTCCATACTCCCGTCACCTGTAAAAAGTTTCAAATTTACAACCTTCCCGACACCATATCTTACCATATCTATGGCATCTGAAAAAGACTTATCATTTCCTCCGGCTATGATTACCACATCTGCTCCCTTGCCGTTTGTTGCTTTAAGAACATATTCAGTAATATCGTCATTCTTATATGATATAACTTCACTCGCTCCGTACTCATAAGCCAAAGGTACGCTTGCTCCTCTGCTTCCGACCGCAATGATTTTTCCGGCACCGCGAAGTGCGGCACCACATATTGCCATAAGCCCTACACCGCCGATTCCAAGCACGACAACTGTATCTCCGAAATTTACCCTCTCGGCACCTGTAAAGCCTGTAGTTGCCATATCCGTGCACATAAGTCCGTTTCCAAGACTTACATCCTCAGGCAAAATAGCCAAGTTTAAATCCGCATTAGCCACTTCAAACTCTCTTGCAAAAACTCCCGGTGTACTTCTTCCCAAAGTATTTGCACTGAAGTTTGTACCTGCATGCAAAAAATTTCCGTCCTGTATATCTTTGTCATGAAAATTCGGTGTCATAGAAGGAACCACCACTATATCTCCTACTTTAAAATCTCTGACTTTTTCACCTACTTTTAAAACCCTTGCAACTGCTTCATGTCCCAAAATAAGATTATCCGGTTTCTTCGATCCGGATCCGTATACGGTATTTACATCAGATGTACAAACCGATATCGCTACCGGTGTCAATATAGCATTATATGGATCTGAAAGTTTCGGACTTGGCAAATCTATAATTTTTGCTTCATTTCTCCTTATAAGCGCAAATGCCTCCATGGTATATCCTTTCAATAATATTTCTTATCTAATTATATATCTTAAATGCAAATGGAACAATAGTGTTAATATAAACAAAAAATGCTCATACCGATATCATAAGAAGAAATCTTTCAATAGCGGTATAAGCATCTTTTTCGTTCTTTTAAACTTATCAAAATTCTCACTAATTATCTTTTGTCACCGACAAAAAATACTGCAACTGTTCCGGGACCGGTGTGTGCTCCAATAATATGGCCTATTTCTTTCACCTCAACATTTCCCTTTAAATTCGGGAAACGAGCCTCCAGCATACTTGCCAACTTATTTGCTTCTTTTTCTGAATCTGCATGGCTTATAAAACATTTACCTGTATATCTCTTTCCGTCTACGGCCTGTGTTTCCATTCTTGAAACAATAGCTTCCATGGTCTTTTTCTTGGTCTTTACTTTTTCAATAACCACTAACTTGCCTTCTCCGTCTACACACATAAGCGGACAGAAATTCAATGTCTTTCCAATCTTAAATGTAAAATTGGTCAGGCTGTCTTCTCTTAAGTAGGTAGTCAAATCTGTAGAAAAGAACCAATGATTGATATACTTTTTAGAGTTCTCCGCATAGCTTTTCAGCTTGTCAATAGGCATTCCCTCGTCCCTTTTGTCTGCTAAGATATCTACCAATAGGCCCATACCGGCTGATGCAGACAAAGAGTCTACTACATATACTTGTCTTTCAGGATAATCCCCTTTAAGTTCCTTAACTGCTGCCATCGCTGATAGATACGAGTCGGATATACTTGATGATAAACAAATATGCAATACATCCTTACCATCTTCCAAGAACTTCTTAAAGTATTCCTTGTATTCTGCCATGTCGATTTGACTTGTTGTCGGAATTTCACCATTTCTCATTCTATCGTAGAAATCCGACAAAGGCACGCTCTCTCCCATACTTTCATCATATGTTTTACCACCTATGGTATACTTACAATCTATATGATGAATATCCCTACTAGAGTAATACCCGTTAGTCATATCTGCGGTGGAGCTGCATGATAGAATATAGTCCTCCATGACTATACCTCCTAACGTTTTTTGTGACCCAACCAAATGGAATTTGATACCAAAGCAACATTTACGTCCCTTTAAAAATGCTCTGATATGAGGACCGGCCAATCCTTTTTTTCTGTCTTTACATATCAAGTCAATCTAATGTCAATTTGCAAATTCTTATGCAACTCTATAATAACATACTTTTAGGCTATTTTTCAATATTTTATTGTTTGATTTATGTTTTTTATGCTATTTTTTATTCGCAAAAAGATTTGAAAAAAAGTAATTTTACTATATAAACATATATATTAGATATATTTGTTCAATATAGAAAATTATAGTTCAGCTATTAAACAATTATATAATTTGCTATATCATATTGAAAGAATATCAATGATAGACTGCAATGCTTCCAAACTTCCATTGTCCCTTATCTTATAAAACAGATGTTCCAAAGTCTTTTTTTCTCCAATTCTTGCCATCTCTTTTTCAAGATTTTCTGTCGCATCTGAAAATACCTTTAAATTTTCCTGAAACAATGCCCATTTCAAAAACTTCTCCACCCCTTCTTCTACCATCAAGGAAGCCTTTTCAATGCTCATTTTCTTCTTTTCATTATTTTCATCTGCAAACTTTTTCATATCATCCATATTGTAATAATATATATTGTCAAGTTTGCTTACTCTTTCATCAATATCACATGGAACAGCCAGATCAATAAACACTTTTTTACTTCCGGGTACAATATTCTCCTGAATATGCTCCTTAGTCAGCGTAAAATGCGGTCCGCTTGTAGCCGAAACTATAACA
This sequence comes from uncultured Lachnoanaerobaculum sp., assembly GCA_916720285.1. Taxonomy (GTDB): domain Bacteria; phylum Bacillota; class Clostridia; order Lachnospirales; family Lachnospiraceae; genus Lachnoanaerobaculum. The sequence continues at coordinate 12,499 of CAKAQP010000012.1, forward strand.
TCAGCATTCTTTATATAATCATATCTGTCATTATATTCTATAATGCTTACCCTATCCATTGCATTTGGAGACATGTCTATATTATGTCTTCTTCTTGTGACATATATTTTTGCAAAATCATAACTTAGTGCATTTTTTAATACTATATCTCCGATTTTTCCGGATGCTCCTATCACAAGTATATTTTTTCCTGAAAACGAATTAAGTACATCCTTTGCCGCTTTCAATGCCAATGTAGCTGTAGATACTCCTGATTTTGAAATTAAAGTTTCTGTTTTTATCTTCTTAGCTTCCGTAACCGCATCTCTGAATAATGTATTAAGATATAAATGTGCAGTATCGCATTCTCTTGCAAACTCAATAGCATCCTTTACCTGCCCAAGTATCTGGTCTTCACCTATAAGCATTGAATCCAGACCTGCACTGACCTTATAAAGATGGGAGACTGCACTCTTTCCGGTATAGAAAAGTAAATAATCTCTGAGGTTTTCAATATTTATACCTATTATCTCTTCACATTTTTCCAAAATAATGTTTATTATACTGCTCGTACTCTTGTCATTTCCCGCACTTACATATATTTCAGTTCTGTTACATGTAATAAGTACCGCAGCTTCATCTATCAGCTCTTCACTACATAAGGATTTTAAGAGTCTTTTTTTATCCTCATCACCGAAGGCAAAGTATTCTCTTATCTTTTGAGGTGTATTTCTAAAGCTTAAGCTTAGGAGTAAAATCATTCTTTTCCCCCAAACTCTGCTATTACATCCAGAGTAATATTTATATCGTGGGCTGTATGTGCATTAGATATAAATGCCGCCTCAAATTGACTTGGTGCCACATAAATACCGTTCTCTCTTAAAAAACTGTAATAGCTTGCATATTTATCAAGATCACAGCTTAATACATCCTCATAGCATTCCACATTCTTTGATGTAAAAAACACTGACAATAAAGAACCCACTCTGTTTATATGTATTTTTTTCTCATCCTTGTTCATTATCTTTTCTATGCCTTCAGCCAAAAGCTTAGCATTTTCATCTATATTTGCATAAATCTCAGGATTTTGAAACAATACCTCAAGAGTTGCAATACCCGCTGTTGTTGCTATAGGATTTCCACTAAGAGTACCCGCCTGATATACATCTCCGAGAGGACTGATATGAGCCATTATTTCTTTCTTTCCACCATAAGCCGCAAGTGGCATACCTCCACCTACTATCTTGCCTACAGTAACCAAATCCGGCTTTATTCCGAAGTATTCACAAGCGCCTCCCTTTGCCAGTCTAAATCCTGTAATAACTTCATCAAATATCAAAAGAGCGTTATTCTTTTTTGTGATTTCTCTAAGAAATTCAAGGAATCCGTCCTTTGGAGGGATAACACCCATATTTGCCGCTACAGGCTCCACAATAACCGCCGCAATCTTATCATTATATTTATCAAATAATGCCTTGACGCTTTCTTTATCATTAAACTCCGCAACAACGGTATTTTTTGCATAGTCATTAGGTACTCCGCCACTTGAAGAAATTGCCTCTGTAAGCACACCGCTTCCTGCTTTTACCAAAAGTCCGTCAGAATGTCCATGATAACAACCTGTGAATTTTAAAATAAGGTCTCTATTTGTATATCCTCTTGCAAGTCTTATGGCACTCATTGTAGCCTCAGTGCCTGAATTTACCAGTCTTACCTGCTCCATAACAGGCATTGCTTCATTTATCATTTCAGCCAATATATACTCCTTCTTTGTAGGAGCACCGAAGCTTAGGCCTTTTTTTAATGCTTTTTTCACCTTTTCAAGTACATATGGATGAGCGCTCCCTAGTATTGCAGGTCCCCATGAGCATACATAATCTATATATTCATTTCCGTCCACATCAAATATCTTTGATCCTGAAGCTGATTTTATAAATACCGGATCTCTGTGTACCGCTCTTGCCGCACGAACCGGTGAATTTACACCGCCCGGAATATACTTTTGAGATATACCGAAATATTTTTCCGATTTTTTATAATCCCTTGATTGCATCTACTATCCCCTTTACATCATATTGTTTTGCTGTAACCAATTCCTCTATACCAAATTCTCTAAGAGCCTTTGTTGTTACAGACCCTATAGATACCACTCTGTTTAAAAGAGCAGATTTATCCTCTATCATTTCACACAAAGCCTTGGCGGCACTTGCACTTGCCACGACCACATAATCAAATTTCTTTATTTCTTTATTGAGCTCGAAACTCCTTCTGTAGTCAATAATTGTGTCATAAATAGGAATATCGCTAAACTCTATGCCTGCCTTTTTAAGTCCGTTTGGAAGATTGTCATTTCCAAGCTTTGCTCTTAACATAAGAACTCTGCTGTTTTTATCAAGCTTTGGTAAAATTTCTGCCAAAAAGCTTTTGGAGTCAAACTTGCTTGGAACAAAATCTGCATTTATTCCGTATTTTTTTAACGCCTCAGAGCTTCCGCTACCTATTACACAAATCTTTTTATTGCATAAGCTTCTGATATCGATATCGTAGCTTTTTATCTTTTCAAAAAATATATCCACACCGTTTGAGCTGGTAAATAAGACATGTGTAGCAATCTCAAGCTCCGAAACGAAAGTACTTTTATCAATTTCTATCTCTTTTGTAGCGATAAGACTCATCTCACAAGTATTTGCTCCGAGATTTTTAAATTCGGGTGACATCTTTTCTACCAAACCCTTGGTGGCAGTCAAGAGTATATTTTTACCTGAAAGCGGTAATGTATGTTTTTGGAAGAAGGTAAGATTTTTTTTACATACATCCCCCACTACTATAAGTGCCGGAGAAATAATATTTTCTCTTTTTGAAATCTCTTCTATATTTGAGAGTTTCCCTCTGAATACTCTTTGGTTGTATCTGGTTCCGTTCTCAATTACAGCAGCTCCGATATCCGGATTCATTCCGTTTGACAACAAACCTTGTACTATCAAACTTAAGTTTGATATTCCCATCAAAAATACCAGACTGCCCTCAAGCCTTGCTATATTTTTAAAATTTAAATCAAGTTCTTCTCCCTGCTTTTTATGGCCGGTGAATACATGAAACTCTGCCGCTTCTCCCCTGAATGTAACAGGTATTCCGGCATATCCAAGACCTGCATAAAACGAGCTGACTCCATGCACTATTTCAAAATCAATATTTCTTTCTAAAAGATACTCTGCTTCTTCACCGCCTCTGCCAAAAATATAGGGGTCACCCCCCTTCAGTCTGACTACATATTCACCTGCAAGTGCATGTTCTGCAATAGTCTCGTTTATTTTATCCTGTGTAAGATAATGATTTCCCGATATTTTACCTGCATATATAAGCTTTGCGCTAATCTTCACCCTGTTTAATATGGTGGGATTTACCAGATTGTCATAGACTATTACATCTGCAGTTTCGATACATTCACATGCCCTTAATGTAAGCAATTTTTCATCTCCGGGTCCAACACCTACCAGTGATACACATTTTTTCCCTCTTTAATTTGCCGGCCAATTCCTCTATGGCAATCAGCAGTTTTTCTAATGTCTTTTCTATATTATCGGCTTCCATATATTTACCGTCAAAGTAAGCTTTTATGCTATATTTTTCTGAAGCGACGGATATAAAAATACCTGCACTTGTATGACAATCAGCCTGCAATACACTTAAATACCTTCTCTCTGCAACAAATAAAGACTCACATTCTTTATCCTGTATTTTTTCAAGTATATTTGCCATATCATCATTTGCATATTCTACACATAGTATTCCTTGTGCAGGTGCCGGCAATATATCACATTCCTTGATATCAAAAAGACTTATCTTATCCAAAATATACTTATATTCTCCGGCATATTTATTATCGGATAAAAGCCTGTCAATACCGGCTTTTGCCAAGATAACCCCATCAACTTCACCCGAAAATATCTTTCCTATTCTGGTGATTACATTTCCTCTGATTGGAAATATTTCAATATCTTTATTTAAAATTCTTAGCTGTTCGGATCTTCTTTTTGAACTTGTACCTATTCTAAATCCCTTTGGTAAGTTTCTTATATCTGTATTTAAATCTTTTTTAACTACAAGAATATCATTGACTGCCGCTCTTTTTAAAACCGGCATAAGCTTTAATCTGTTATCAAACTCTAAGGGAAGATCCTTGGCTGAATGCACCGCCAGATCTATATCTCCATTTATCAGTGCTTCTTCCAGCTCCTTTGTAAATAAACCTTTTCCCCCTATTTCCTGTAATGAAATATCAAGCCTTTTATCACCTACAGTATTCATAGGAACATACTCTATTTTTATATGGGGGAAGCTATTTATTATAGCATCCCCCACCAATTTGCTCTGTGCCAGTGCCAAAGCACTTTTTCTTGTACCTATTCTTATTGTATCTTTATGAAACATATACCGCCTCATTTGCATGCTTAAGTATAAGATTTCTTACAAAATCATATTCTCCAAGTCCTTTAAGTTCAAAACTCACATTTTTCCCTCTTTCTTCAAGAATCGTTTTGAAGCTTTCATCATCACCTGCCATATCATTCTTTGCATGATCGCCTGCCACTATCATAAAAGGTGACAGATGAACATACTTATATTCAGAAAGCTCCGGCAGAATATCTTCAATATACGGATACCCCTCCACACAGGCTATATGTATATCATCTCTTCCCGTATCTACAAATCTGTTCCTAAGCTGTTCATATATCTCATTTGCTTCATGGTCTGAACCATGCCCCATCAAAAGATATGCACTGTCAGCTTCTTTATTGTAGATCTCACCCAGTTCCTTTATGATGCACTTGAAGTCATCATCATTTTCCAAAAGTGCAGCCCCTATTTTTATTTTCTTAAATCTGTCCTTATAGCTTAATACTGCATCCTTGACTTTATTATGTTCCACACCGTTTATAATATGAGTACTTATCACCAATAATTCTTCCACGCCTTCTTGCACAGCCTCATCCAAGGCTTCTTTTATATTGTTGATATGTAAATTCTCACGACGCTTTAATTTCGACCTGATAATATCGCTTGTCCATGCTCTGATAAAGATACTGTCATTAAAGGCTTCTCTTATATCATTTTCTATCATATCTATTGTCTTTTTTCTGGTGTCCTCATGTGTTGTTCCAAAACTTGCAACTATAACTCCCTTTTTCATCCGATTATCCCCTTATCTATGCATTTTGCCAATTCCTTAGCATAATATGTAATATAAATATCGGCTCCCGCTCTGAATGCCGATACCGCCATCTCACACATTATCTTTTCTTCATCTATAAAGCCGTTCTTAGCAGCGGACTTTACCATTGCGTATTCTCCACTGACTGAATATGCGGCTACCGGAACATTCGTAATCTCCTTGACTTTTGTCACTATATCCAAAAAGCTCATAGCCGGTTTTACCATTACAATATCGGCACCTTCTAAAATATCCTCTTCCACTTCCTTTAATGCTTCTCTGGAATTGTGCACATCCATCTGATAGCTCTTCCTGTCACCGAAAGCAGGTGCGGAATCTGCCGCCGCTCTGAACGGACCGTAAAACGCAGAAGCATACTTTGCTGAGTATGCCATTATAGGAATATTTTTATATCCGTTATCATCTAAAATTGCTCTTATCTCTTCAACTCTGCCATCCATCATATCTGAAGGAGCCACCATATCGGCTCCGGCTTCTACCTGTGAAAGAGCAATCTTTGCAAGATACTTTATTGTTGTGTCATTATCTACATCACTTCCGTTTAATATTCCGCAATGCCCGTGTGAAGTATACTCGCACATACATACATCACCTATTACATAAATCCCCGGATATTTTTTCTTTATATATCTGATTGCCTCCTGAACGATACCGTGGTCATGATATGCTTCACTACCTACTTCATCTTTATGCTTCGGTATACCAAAGAGCATTACAGCACTGACTCCTGCATCTAAAAGTTCTTCTATTATACTGTCACATCTGTCTATGCTCATTCTATACTGTCCCGGCATGGACTCTATTTCTTCAAATATATTTTCTCCCTCTTCAAAAAACATAGGATAAATAAGGGCATCCTTGCTTATCCTCGTTTCTCTGACCATATTTCTTATACCTGCATTTGCTCTCAGTCTTCTGGTCCTAAACATATATCCTCCCTGTTTCAGTCAAAATCTTCCTGCTTCGGATTTTCTTCCTGCTCTCTCCTGCATTCCTCAACTATATCTTTTATGTTATATCTGATTGCACTTGCTACCCTTCTTGCCAACTTATGGTTACTTCCGGATGATGTTACTCCTATTACCATCTCTTCCTCTGTAACAATCCCCGGAAAATAGAAATCACAATTTTTATAATTCGAGGCATCATTTACTATAACACCGGCTTTTTTACAATCCCACACTATCTTTTCATTCAGCTCCTTGTCATTGGTAGCGGCTATAACATAGTCAACACCTACAACATCCGAACTGTCATAAGCCCTTTCCTTTAAAATCAACCTGTCATCCTGCAAATCCATTATAGTCACTGCTATAGACCTTGCTACGACTATTATTTTGCAACCGAACTCCTTAAGTTTCAGAATTCTTCTTGCAGCTATATTTCCGGCCCCTACCACCAAAAATGTCTTTTTACTTATATCAATAAACAGCGGAAAATACTTTGCCATATCATCCTCCTTCTATATAGAATCATGTCCATATTATAACATATATTAATATAAATATTATCGAAAATATATTGCAACAATATAAATGTTCATCAAAAAAAGCAGGGATTAGCCTGCTGTAATAAAGTAATTTATATTATACTAATTACTTTGATTCTTTTTCCAATATGTATATTACATACATCGAAAAAAATCATAAACCCAAAAATTTTAAATATTTTCATCGTTACCACATACCATCGAGATTTTCAAACTGAATTGGATCATCATTCCATCCACAAACTTCACATATGTCAAAACATCCTTCATATTCAAATTCATACTTTCCACATACTGGACATTTGTGTTTACTCATTTATATACCTCCTAAGATCCTTACCAATTTTATTTTACTACATATGCTGTCCTTTAAAAATACCTGCTATAAATAATTATTGCTTTTAATATATCAAAATAATCTCAATCCTAAATCACAGTATTGTAATAAAATTTGTAATTGGTATAATAAACATATAAACGGATTTAACAATAATCCCACATGGCTTTTTTCTAAAATTTCTATACTTATATTCTTAAGTTTCACCCTAACGTGGATTCTAAAATATTTCTTTGTTATAATAAAGGAGCGAGATATGCAAGAGAAAGATATATCACAAAAGATGTTGGAACAATTCAATGATGTCTTTTCAGACATAGTAAATGTACTTTTATTTAATGGTGAGAATGTAGTGGATGAAAATTCTCTACTTGATACACCTACAACCGGTATGCTAAAGATTGACGGTAGAGTCCATTCTCAGGATAGAGATGTATCCAAGTATTGGCAACACAGTTGTATAAATATTGCTTTATTCGGTTTTGAAAATCAAACCGTGCCTGATAAGCTGATGCCTTTAAGAGTAATCAGCTATGACGGTACCGAGTATGGAAGACAAACAAAAAACGATACAGATATAAAACTAAATATCCTGTGATTACCTTGGTATTATATTTAGGATACAAAAAAAGATGGAACTATCCGCTTAATATACTCGATATAGTTAAAGTTGATGACAGATTAAAACCTTTTGTCAATGATTATAAAATCAATCTTTTCAAGATAGCATATCTGGATGAAGAAAAAACTGCATTATTTAAAAGTGATTTCAGGATACTGGTGGATTATTTACATCAATTACGGACAAACAACTCATATAATCCAAAAGATTATACAATAAAACATATAAATGAATTGCTTACCCTTATGTCCGTTATGACAGGGGATAAAAGATTCGAAGATTCAATAAATGAAGCTAATGAAAAGGAGGCCAAGTATATGTGTGAAGTTCTTGATATTATTGAAAATAGAGGGATTGAAAAAGGATTGGAAGAGGGTCTGGAGAAGGGACGACAGGAAGGTGCCGATATGGTCAGCAAGCTTAATGAGCTGCTGTTAAATGAAGGCAATATTGATAAGCTTCGCAGAGCCAACACCGACAAAGATTACAGATACAAGTTGTTAAGGGAATATAATATATTGCAGTAATGTTTTAATATATTATTTCCTGTAAATGTACTGAATAAATTTATATAAAATATTAAAAATGCCACAAAATCATCTATTATAATGATTTCGTGGCATTTTACATTCTAAAATTTTTCGCAAACCTCTCTTGCAAACGGAATGCTTGCGGCCCCGGCAGCCTGCTTTAGAGATCCTGCCACATCTATGCCTGCAACTATTCCTGCTATAAAGTAACCTGTGAAGGTGTCACCTGCTGCGGTGGTATCAACCACATCAGTTTTATAGATTTCCTGCCTTATCTTCTGGGTCTTATCCACATATACAGAGCCCTTCTCTCCCAAAGTCAACACTATCTTCATGTTCGGGAATCTTTTTGTCAACTTCTCTATCAGCTCATCTTCACCTGTGTCTGAGGCTCCAAGTATATCCGCCGCCTCTATCTCATTCAGTATAAGATATTCCACCTTTTCCAAATCACATTCAAATATTTTTTCATTTAGAGGTGAGGGATTTAATACAATTCTCATTCCCCTTTTATATCCCTCATCTATAATAAATGAAAGATTACTCACCTCATTTTGAAGTAAAAGTATATCTCCTTTATCAAAATCTTTTAATACCTCTTTGATAAAGTCAACACCTATATTTTGATTTGCACCTCCATATAAAAGTATGCAATTATTACCTGCTCTGTTTTTTTGTATAATGGCATGTCCCGATGACATATCATATCGCTTTATATAAGATATATCGGTTCCCACATTAGAAAGTGCATCCAGTAATATGCCTCCGTCGGCACTTCCCACAGCACCTGCATGATAGGCCTTTACTCCTGCCTTTGCCAATGCTACAGACTGGTTAAGCCCCTTTCCTCCACAAAATATATTCATATCTGTAGAAGAAATCGTCTCACCTTCTCTCACAAAATGGTCTACATCATATACATAATCCAGATTTAGTGAACCAAAATTAAGTACCTTCATTGTCAACTCTTACTTTCTAAAAATAAACATACTCCTTTTACCATCAGATAGCCTGCTACAGCACCCTGGTCTGCAATACCCTTGGCTTTAGCGGAAAATACCGCAGCCTTGCCAAACTTAGGAAGCATATCTTTTGTAGCTTCCACGCCTTCCTCGGCACCCTTTAGTGCTGCACTTGCTACATCAAACAAACTTCCATTTTCTGCTTCTTTTGCTCTTTCGCCTGCTACCACAAGTGCGTCATAGATTGTTCTATCTCCGGCCTCACATTTTCCTCTTTTCTTGATTCCTGCTGCAAAGCTCTCAAAATACACTGCCAAATCTTTGGCGTCTATTTTATCCTTTTCATTTAATGACTTGCCGGCTTCCATTATACCGCTTGCCATCAATGTACCCATAGTAGACGGTACCACTGAAGCCATCTTCATACCTGCCTTAAACAATGTCTTTCCCACATTATTTTCTACTATATTTTCTCTTATAAGATCAGGCATTGCACTGTATCCCTTACTCATAGTAAGCCCTAGATCACCGTCTCCCATATTTGCATCCATTTCGCACAGTTCATCTTTTTTCTCAACAAACACCTTAGCTATAGACTCAAATAATTCCGGAAGATCCTCTATTCTAATCTCTGTCATAACAACTCCTATAATCTGATAAATGGAGTCTTTACTTCCATATCAAGCCAAGCCTTTTCCTTGTCACTGTTTAACTTACAAATAGATATGGATGCACCTGCCATCTCCATACTTGTTGCATACTCGCCTACAAATGTTTTATAGATCTTTATACCCTTTGATGACAATATCTCGCTCACTTCTCCTGAGAGTATATATAGCTCCTCTATGCTGCTTGCACCAAGTCCGTTTATAAGTACTGCAACTTCATCACCGTTTCCTATTTCTATATCATCAAGGATTTCTCCCACTGCCTCATCTGCAAGTTCTTTTGCACTCTTTATATCACCGTTCCAAACTCCCGGTTCACCGTGAATTCCCATACCGAAGGCCATTTCATTCTCTGCCAAAGAGAAATTGGCATGTCCAAGCTCAGGAATAACGCATGGTGTCAATGCAAATCCTACAGTTCT
>CAKAQP010000013.1 GCA_916720285.1 uncultured Lachnoanaerobaculum sp.
TTAAGAATGTACAAAGAACTTCAAGAAAGAAAGTTCCTTTCGGTATAGGACAGATTGGCAAGTCATTTAGAAATGAGATTACTCCCGGTAACTTCACATTCAGAACAAGAGAGTTTGAGCAGATGGAGCTTGAGTTTTTCTGTAAGCCGGGTACAGACCTTGAGTGGTTTGAGTATTGGAGAGGTTTCTGTAGAGATTGGCTTATAGCTCTTGGTATAAAAGAGGATCAGATGAGACTCAGAGATCATGACAAAGAAGAGCTCAGTTTCTATTCAAATGCTACAACGGATATAGAATTCCTCTTCCCATTCGGTTGGGGCGAGCTTTGGGGAATCGCAGACAGAACAGATTATGACCTTGGTCGTCATCAGGAAGTTTCAGGACAGGATCTTACTTATTTTGATGATGAGACAAGTGAGAGATATATTCCATATGTAGTAGAGCCTTCACTTGGTGCGGACAGAGTTACTTTAGCATTCCTTTGTGCGGCATATGATGAGGAGACTCTTGAGGGAGGTGATACAAGAACAGTTCTTCACTTCCACCCTGCACTTGCGCCTGTAAAGATCGGTATTTTACCGCTTTCAAAGAAGCTTAATGAGGGTGCTCTTAAGATATCTGAAGAGTTGTCAAAGTATTACAATGTAGAGTTTGATGACAGAGGAAATATCGGTAAGAGATATCGCAGACAGGATGAGATCGGTACACCGTTCTGCATCACTTACGACTTTGACTCTGAAAATGACAATGCTGTAACTGTAAGAGACAGAGACAGTATGGAGCAGGTGAGAATCCCGATAGCAGAGCTTAAGGCTTACTTTGAGGACAAATTCAGATTTTAAAATTTAAATTATTTTGAGTAGAGCTTTAACTTCACTTTTGTGGAGGGAAGCTCTAATCAACTTTAAACCGGTAGTGAAAGGAAGAGATTATGGCACATTATAATCATAGTGCAATAGAGAAGAAATGGAAGAAAAACTGGGAAGCAAACCCTGTAAATGTTGATGATGGAAAAAAGCCAAAGTACTATTGCTTGGATATGTTCCCATACCCTTCAGGTTCAGGACTTCATGTAGGACACTGGAGAGGATATGTAATATCTGATGTATGGAGCAGATATCAGGTGCTAAAGGGACATTATGTAATTCATCCTATGGGTTGGGATGCATTCGGTCTTCCTGCAGAGAACTATGCAATAAAGATGGGAGTTCATCCTGCAAAGTCTACAGCAGAAAATGTAGCTAATATCAAAAGACAGATAAATGAAATTGCGGCACTTTATGATTGGGACAGAGAAGTTAATACTACAGATCCTAACTTTTATAAGTGGACGCAGTGGATATTTGTTCAGATGTTCAAAAAAGGTCTTGCATATGAGAAGGAATTCCCTATCAACTGGTGTCCTTCATGTAAGACAGGTCTTGCAAATGAAGAGGTTGTAGACGGAAAATGTGAGAGATGCGGAACACCTGTTACAAAGAAGAATCTTCGTCAGTGGATGTTAAAGATAACAGCATATGCAGACAGACTTCTTAACGATCTTGACAAGCTTGACTGGCCTGAGAAGGTTAAGAAGATGCAGTCAGACTGGATCGGAAAGAGCCATGGTGCAGAGGTAAACTTCAAAGTAGACGGAAGAGATGAGAATATAGTTGTTTATACTACAAGACCCGATACTCTTTACGGTGCTACTTTTATGGTACTTTCACCTGAGCATGAGCTTGCAAAATCTTTGGCTACAGATGAAACAAGAGAAGCTGTGGAGAAATATATCTTTGACAGTTCTATGAAGTCTAATGTAGACAGAATGCAGTCAAAGGAAAAGACAGGTGTATTTACAGGTTCTTATGCAATCAATCCTTTAAACGGCGCAAAGACACCTATTTGGCTTTCAGACTATGTCTTGGCTGACTATGGTACAGGTGCTATTATGTGTGTACCTGCACATGATGACAGAGACTTTGAGTTTGCAAAGAAATTTGATCTTCCTATAGTTCAGGTTATAGCAAAAGACGGTAAAGAGATTGAAAATATGACAGAAGCCTACACAGATGCTGTAGGAACAATGATAAATTCAGGCGACTGGAACGGTATGGAGAGTGCGAAGTTAAAGCTTGAAGCACCACAGATGATTGAAGAAAAGGGATATGGTAAGAAGACTACCAACTACAAGCTTCGTGACTGGGTATTCTCAAGACAGCGTTACTGGGGTGAGCCTATTCCGATAATTCATTGTCCACATTGTGGAAATGTACCTGTGACTGAGGAACAGCTTCCGTTAAGACTTCCTGAAGTAGAGAGTTATCAGCCTACAGGAACAGGTGAGTCACCGCTTGCGGCTATTGATGAGTGGGTAAATACTACATGTCCTGTATGTGGTGCTGCCGCAAAGCGTGAGACAAACACCATGCCGCAGTGGGCAGGATCAAGCTGGTATTTCTTAAGATATGTGGATCCTCACAATGATAAGGAGCTTGTAAGCAAGGAGATGGCAGATAAGTACCTTCCTGTAGATATGTATATAGGCGGCGTTGAGCATGCGGTACTTCACCTTCTTTATTCAAGATTCTACACCAAGTTCTTAAATGATATAGGTGTGGTTGACTTTGATGAGCCTTTCACAAAGCTTTTCAATCAGGGTATGATAAACGGTAGTGACGGACAGAAGATGAGTAAGAGTAAGGGAAATGTGGTTTCACCTGATGATCTGGTTCGTGACTATGGATGTGATGCTCTTAGAATGTATGAGCTTTTTGTCGGACCGCCTGAGCTTGATGCCGACTGGGATGACAGAGGTATCGAGGGTGTATCAAGATTTTTAAATAAGTTCTATAAGCTTGTAATGGACAATAAGGATAAGAATGTAGAGGCCGACAGAGAACTCTTAAGGGTTCGTGCAAATCTTATCTCCGATATTGAGCAAAGATTTAATGCATTCAGCTTAAATACAGTTATCGCAGGCTTTATGGAGTACAATAATAAGCTTAATGAGCTTAGCAAAAAGAACGGCGTGGATAAGGAAACATTAAAGGCATTTACTATATTGCTTGCACCTTTTGCACCTCATATAGGTGAGGAACTTTGGGAAGAGCTTGGAGGACAAGGTTCGGTATTCCATGCAGAGTGGCCTACATTTGATGAAAGCCATAAGGAAGTGGATACAATAGAGGTTCCTGTTCAGATAAACGGTAAGACAAAGCTTGTTATTGAGCTTGATGCCAATGTAAACAAGGAAGATGCTATAGAGGCAGGTAAGAAAGCACTTGCTGAGGCAGGAAAACTGGAAGGAACAATAAGAAAAGAAATCTATGTTCCAAAGAAGATTATAAATATAGTGGTTGGATAAATCAAAAGAAGCTGTTGAGGAAACTCAATGGCTTTTTTATTGTACAGAAGAGAATTTTGGATAAATATCGGTATAAAAGTATAAAGAGTACGTTTTTTTCGGCATAATATATAAATATGTATCTTGACAGCAGAGTTAGGCAGTGCTAACATAAAAATATCAAAGGGGGATAAAACTATGAAAGTAAAAGATATTATTATTGTTAGCCTACTTGGAGTAGTCGGATTTGTTATCAGTATGTTATCCGGAATGGTAACACAGATATTTGGGACTTATGGTGTTTTTATTCATGTTTCTATAGGAAGCTTATTATGTGCGCCAATTTATTTTGTTATGTGTCATAGAATTCCTAAAAGGGGAACAATTTTTATTTATTACCTATTGTCCGGTATTATTTATTCAATTATGGGATTTATTCCTATGCTGCCTATTATGTTAGTTGCAGGTGCTGTGGGAGAAGTCTGTATAGGCAGTAGTTATAACTATACAAATGATATGAGAATCAGTATATCATATGTAATTTCTGAAGTTATTTATGCATTACATGGATTTTTCTTTATACTTTTCCTGGGAGTAGAAGGCTTGGTAAAAACCTTCCCAAATTTATTTACTTTGGAAAAAGCACAGATGGTAAAAGACACTTATTTGAATCCTAAAAATCTGTCAATTATACTTATTATAGAGATTATGGCAGCAATCATAGGTACATTACTGGGTAAATATATTTACAATAAGTTCTTTAACAGAAATATTGAACAATCAGGGATATTATCTTAATATACTTTGAGAATATGAAAGTAGAAATGCAAATTAAACCTATGTCGATAGGCATTCTTATGATGATTTATACAAGCATTGCATTCTTTAGTACAATGATTGTTTATTGGTTAATGTTACTTTTTAGTTTCCTGTTAGTTGCTGTTATAAAAAAGAAAGAATCAATTCGGCTATTTGCTTTTTATATAATATTATTTGCAATTATTTGGTTGGTTCCAAGTGAGATTTTCTATTATGGATGGATGGGTGCACTCTATACAATGGGACTTATTGTACTTAAGCTTTTTCCAATATGGTCTCTGGCAGTTATTCTATCAGGTTTTAGTACATCCACAATTATATATTCTCTAAGAAGTATACATTTACCAAATTATTTATGTATTGGAGTAGCTGTTTTTTTTCGATTTATTCCGGAATATAGAGAGTATTTATCTGAGATAAGAGAAGGGTTAAAAGCTCGTAATATAGGAATTAATATATTTAGGCCGATTTATAGCTTGGAGCTATATCTTGTTCCAATGATTTATAAGGCTTTTGAAACAGGTGAAACTTTATCATGTGCTTTAATTACAAAAGGGATTGAATATGATTGTAAAAAAACTTCATATCAAGATCTTTCTTTTACATGGAAAGACTATGGAGTTATTTTAGTTGGACTAATATTTCTGGGTGTTACTATATGTCAAAAATTATAAATATTGATATAAAACAATTTTCATATAATCAGAAAACTATTTTGGAGAATATCTCTTTTTCTGTAGATAGGGGTGAATTTATTGTTATTACAGGATTGTCAGGATGTGGAAAAACAAGCTTATTAAGGCTATTAAACGGTTTGATTCCTACATTATATGAGGGGAATATGACCGGAGAAATAAATATCTTAGATAGGAGTATTTCTGACTATAAGGCGGGAGAAATTGCAAAATATGTGGGAAATGTATTTCAAAATCCTAATGATCAATTTTTTTCAAAGGATGTTGAAAATGAAGTGGCACTTATCGGTGAGAATATGGGCATGGAACGGCGTATGCTGCATACACAAGTTGAAAATGCCCTTAAAGAAACAGGCATAGAAGATTTAAAAACTAAAAATGTAAGAGAACTTTCGGGTGGACAAAAACAGAAGGTTGCTATAGCATCAACGCTGGTATTTGACAGTGAAATTATTCTCTTAGATGAGCCTTCGGCAAATCTGGATTATAAATCAACAAATGAGCTTGGAAGAATTTTAGAACATTTAAAGGCATGTGGAAAAACAATAATTATAGTGGAACATAGACTGTCGTATTTATTACCGTTAGTTGACAGACTGATT
This sequence comes from uncultured Lachnoanaerobaculum sp., assembly GCA_916720285.1. Classification (GTDB taxonomy): domain Bacteria; phylum Bacillota; class Clostridia; order Lachnospirales; family Lachnospiraceae; genus Lachnoanaerobaculum. Next base: position 5,442 of record CAKAQP010000013.1, read on the forward strand.
TTGCTTAAGGATGGAAAAATGGAAGGAATCTTCTCATCAAAAGATTTAACATATGAGATGGAATATAAAAATGAACTGAGGACCTTTAATAATAATAATCTAAAAGCAATTATGACAGCTCCGTATGATAATCAATTGGTAAAAATTGAAGACGTATATGTAAGTAATAAGGGATATAGCCTACCGGAAACTGTCAATTTTAATCTGAATCGTGGAGAATGTATGGCTTTAATAGGTGATAACGGAATAGGAAAGACAACGCTTGCCAAACAGCTGACAGGGCTTATTCCATTAGGGAAAGGTTATACATCATATGGTAAAACCATAAAGGACAGATTATCTAATGTAGCAATAAGTCTTCAAAACTGTAGCAATATGTTTTTTTGTGAAACTGTTGAAAAAGAATTGATTCCTAAGGATAAGTTAAAAGACGGGCAATATTTAGAGAAAGTTAAAAATTACTTGATTAAAATGGATTTGTGGGATAAACGAATGTTAAATCCACATGATTTATCAGGTGGAGAAAAACAAAGACTGGCAGTTATTCTAGCTTTGATTAAGGAATCTAAATTAGTTATTTTAGATGAACCTACAGCAGGGCTGGATTATAGAAGAATGAAGTTTGTCGCAGATGTCATTGGTGAAAAAATCATCAATACCCCGGTTATACTTATAACACATGATATTGAACTTATCTTTAAAGTTTGCAATACAGCATATTTGCTTTCAAAAAGTGGAAATAGAAAAATAGTAATTCGTGGGAATGAAGATAAGATATTAGATTTTTTCAAAAATATTTTTTTCCTGTAAGGATTTTGATGCCCTTTCTATGGTTCTCTTTGTTACACTAACTTTTTCTGCAAGCTCAGCTTAAGCTTGAGCTTGCCATTAAAAATTGTATAACTTTCTTTTCAGTTTTATTTAAACCGATATTCAAACTGACATTTTTAAAATAAGTTAAATTAATTATAAAACAAAAAATCTTGGAGTACACAAATACCAACTCCAAGATTTTTTATAATTTTTTAAAATAATTACCAATTAAACATTTCAATTGCCTTTATAATATCCGCAGATGTAGAAGGGTTTTCTTTAATCTCATTTATCAATGATAAAAAGTCATTACGGAATGGACTGTTTATATCATTATAACAACGGTGAATCATCCATATATTATGAAATGTAGGGCTTTTCCTTACAGATTCAATCAGTGCTTCTTCATAGCCCTTTTTGTAAAACTTTTCTACAAAGTGAACCAATTCTCCGGGAGAGCCGAAGTCAACACTTGGGTTTTGCGATATTATTTCCAAGATAGGTTTCACAAATTGGAAGGGATCCGGATACTCAAGCATTGTATCTATTATTTCATCATCAATATAATACTCTTCATCAGGTATCACTGCTGTCTTTAGTGCAGTGATTATATCATCTTTATTCATAATTCTCATATTTATAAATTATTGTAATCCCTTTTTAAAGAAATTCTTGAACTCAGCTACTTCGGCAGATGATTGAGTAATGGAAACCGAATGCCTTGCACCGGCAGTGATTCCCGGTTCATAGGTCATAGGTACAAATTGCAGAGAAACATCTTTATTTCCTACAAAACAAAAGCCTAGAGATGTCTTTGTATTGCTCTCATTTGCTTTATTAAATATCATTGCATCGCCATATTCTGTAAGTTGTGAATCCACAGGAATAACAATAACTTCGCCTTCTTTGTAGCCTACAATAAAGTTACTATGTCTTGTAACCTGTACCAAAACAGCATTGGTGTAGTTTTCCATGTGGCAATAAATCAGCTTATAATCATCACCATTTGCAACACTGCTGTTAAATATTTCTCTCATTCTGGCTTTGTTTTTTCGATTTTCCTCGTCTGTTGCTCCCATAAAAGCCTTTTTAAATAAATCCGTTAACCCCATACTAATCTCCATTCCGCCATCAATATAATGGCATAAATATATTAATGTCTAAACCAAGGTATCACCCTGTTGACATGTTTACAATACTCTGCATACTCTGTGCCGAATTTTTCAAGTAACCATTTTTCTTCTGTCTGCTTCATCAGTATAGTAAGAAAAATATACGATACTACCGGAAATATAAGCAGAAAGACATTATGTGCTGTTATCAGAACACCTGTGCATACACATAAAAAAGCCAGATAAATAGGGTTTCTGACAATGGAATATATTCCTGTTGTTACCAGATTCCCACTGCTTATCTCTCTACTGATTCTTTGAATAATAACAGCATATATCCATACTGCGATTCCGATAAAAATGAGCAGACCTCCTATAAACATTGCTACTTGCTTTAAAGCCGGGAGCTCACCACTATCTAAGAGCCCTTTCTTTTTTAAGAAAAGTCCGAAGGCAGTTAATATAATGCAGCTGACAGCGTAAATAGGACCGACACCAAAAATAGGTAGTGCACTTTTTTTCATATAACCCCCATTATATAAACTGTTTATACATTAAATCTAACTTGTTAAATTATACTTTTTCATTTCTTCTAGGCATTTGGCACATAATTTACCTATTATCTTGTTTGAGTATCCAGGTAAAGGTTCAATTTTCCCTTGGTAGTATGATGTATGCCACATTCTTAATATAGGAACTTTTTTACCATATATATTGAAAAAATATTTTTCTCCAAGCTTTTCAGCACTTAAATATTTAGTATGTAGTTCCATATCATAAGTTTTTGTTCCAAGCCATATAACTATATCAGGATTTATAATGTTTATTTCCTTTATTATAAAATCTTTATAGTATTTGCAGTATGCTTCAATATGATTCGCACCCTTGACATCGGAACCACCACCCCTTTTATTCAAGTCCATTATAGCATAATGAATAGCTACATCAGAATTAGATATATCATTAATATTATATCCTGCGATTACCTTATAAATAGCAGAGGTTCTTTCACGCATTTTTCCTTTCCAAGAATCATAACCGGTATTATAATAATTATTATAATCGTATATATTACTTGGGTTAATATCAGTTTTAGCGGAATATTCATCATCATTTGCTTCATTTGATATAAATAAAACTTTTAGCTTTTCTTGGTGAAAAATATCTTCATTAATTATACCATCAATACGGAAGTGTTTCTTTGTTATATTATTTCCGCTCTTAGTTTTCTTCCAGATATCATCAGGTTCAAGCTCTTGAGCATGTTTCCATTCATCAAATAGTACGGATAGTTGTTCTGACTTAGTCATTTTAATCTCCAGATTTAGTAATACAAATTAATATATATTTAAAACGTACACATAGAGGGGATATACTCTCTATGTGTGCTTTGATATTTCATATATATATATATATATACAGCTAGATAATGTATAAAATATAATTCATCAAAATTTATACATTAAATCTAAAGAGTATAACATCTCCATCCTGTACCACATATTCTTTACCCTCTATACGCACCAAGCCTTTTTCCTTGGCAGCAGCTGTAGAGCCACAGTCGAGAAGATCCTGATAGTTGATAACCTCAGCCTTTATAAATCCGCGCTCAAAGTCTGAGTGGATCTTTCCTGCCGCCCCGGGAGCCTTTGTGCCTTTCTTTATAGTCCAGGCTCTGCACTCATCCTCACCGGCTGTAAGATAGCTTAAAAGGCCAAGCAGATCATAGCTTGCAGCAATAAGCTTATCAAGACCTGATACGGAAATTCCAAGAGCATCAAGATATTCTGCTTTTTCCTCATCATCAAGTTGTGAAATCTCTTCTTCAATGGCTGCACATACAACAAACACCTTCGCATTTGACTTTGCAGCATATTCTTTTACCTTAGCTACATACTCATTTGAAGCTCCGTCATCAGCAAGGTCATCCTCAGCCACATTTGCGGCAAAGATAACAGGCATATATGTGATAAGACCAAGTGACTTTACAAATGCGATATCCTCTTCATCAGAAGATGTGTAGCTGCTTGCCATATTGTCATTTTCAAGTATATCCTTGAGTTCCAGAAGGATATCAAGCTCATGCTTTAGGGCTTTGTCATTCATTGCAGCTTTCTTAGTCTTTGCAATTCTTCTTTCCAAAATCTCAATATCGGAGAATATAAGCTCTAAGTTGATGGTTTCGATATCTCTTATCGGATCAACACTTCCTTCTACATGGATGATATTTGAGTCATCAAAGCATCTTACCACATGGATGATGGCATCACATTCACGGATATTTGATAAAAACTGGTTTCCAAGACCTTCACCCTTGCTGGCACCCTTTACAAGACCTGCGATATCCACGAAGTCTATAAGTGCAGGTGTAACCTTTTTTGTATTGTATAATTTGCCTAGTTCTTTTAATCTGTCATCCGGCACCGCCACAACACCTACATTAGGGTCAATAGTAGCAAAAGGATAGTTTGCGGCAGTAGCACCTGCCTTTGTCAATGAGTTAAATAATGTACTCTTGCCTACATTCGGCAAGCCAACGATTCCTAGTTTCATATAAAAACCTTCTTTAAAATATTTTTGTTTTGAATAAGTATATTCACAATAAAACCTGAATAAATATCAAGGTTAACCTGTTATATTTTAACATATAGGTATATAATTTAAAAGAGTAAAGCAATGAGCTTTTAGGGCAAGGATGATGAAATAAATAGTTATATGTTATATTGTTTTTAGTATTTATAAAAGGAGGAACTGAAATTGAATGACTTGATAGATAATAATATAATGATAAAGGAAATTAGAGAGTTACTGTTAAACTCACGACAACGAGTTGCAGCAAAAATAAATAGAGAATTGTTATTTACATACTGGAGTATAGGCAAAATCATTGTAGAAAATGAACAAAAAAACAACGATCGTGCAGACTATGGCAAACAGACTTTAAAACAGCTTTCAAAAGAATTAACAAAAGAGTTTGGAAAGGGATTTTCATTATCTAATCTATACAATATGAGGCTCTTATATATAAATCATCCAATTTTCCAGACAGTGTCTGGAAAATTGTCTTGGTCACATTATTGCGAACTGCTGACAATATTAGATTCAGATAAGCGTAGTTTTTATGAAAAAGAAAGTATTAACTCAGGGTGGTCTATAAGAGAACTAAAGAGACAGATTTCAACTTCTCTTTACGAAAGGTTATTATTGTCAGAGGGGAAAGCGAATAAAGAAACTGTACTTTCTTTGGCAGAAAAAGGAATTGAAATGGCTACACCGTTAGATATTATTAAAGATCCATATGTATTTGAATTTTTGGGAGTACCTCAAAACAAGCCAATGCTTGAGAGTGATCTTGAGAAAGCATTGGTTGAACAAATAGAAAAATTTCTATTGGAATTGGGGCGAGGATTTATGTTCGTTGGTACACAGCAACGTATAACATTAAATAATACGCATTATTATGTGGATATGGTATTTTATAATAAAATATTAAGAGCTTATGTACTGATTGAGTTAAAGACAACTAAGTTAACTCCGGAAGCAGCCGGGCAGCTTAATATGTATCTTAATTATTATTCTTCAGAAGTTAATGATGAACATGATAATCCTCCAATAGGTATAATACTATGTACTGATAAGGATGGAATAGTAGCAGAATACGCTCTTGGAGGTCTATCAAACAATATCTTTGCATCACGCTATGTTTCTTATATTCCAAACAAAGAACAATTAATTGCACAGGTAGAAGCTGTCTTAAATGAGTGGCATAATTTGAAAAAACAATAATTAGAAAAACTATAAGAGCCTTTGTATGATAAGGAGAAGCCAATCAGTGAACAGAATATCAACAGAAAAATTATACAATCCCATATATGATTCCCTTTCCATCTCTGAGAAACAAGAATTATTAAATAATCTTGCCGACACCTACGATTTGGAAATACTTTGCTTTAAAGAGTTTTCCGCTTTTAATAAGTCCACATACACGGCAGAGTTTCGCTCAAAAGAAGGTATCGAATTTGTTTTTGTTCCGGGAGAGAGTGTTAAGCTTGGAATTGACTTTAAAGGTAGAAAGCCTTCTGAAATTTTCAATGAAGAAAATTTATATGATCTTGCGTACTCATTTATAGATGAGTATGAAGATGAAACTGACAGTCAAGATTATATTACTAGGATAAAAGAAAAGCTTGAAGATGATGAATTTATATCAACAATAGAAGACTATCTTGATAACAATTTCAGTAAGGAGGAGACTATTTTAATACATCCTCTATTAGTCCAAAAGGACTATAGTGAAACCTGTTGGAAGGGTATTTTGGATGATGAACTTAAAGAAAACAAAGAATGGCAAGCAAAGATTAAAGATGCAGAAAAGAAGGGAATATCTGAAATAACAGTTCATAAGAGTATTTGTCTATATAAAGAAAATGGAAGTTGGCATGGTAAGCTGTATAGAGAAACCACATTTAAGGAGCTTTTACAGGGTATAACAGATACCGGTTTCTACCTTCCCACTAAAAGAGAGTGGGAATATTTAGCAGGCAAGGGCTGTAGAAGCATATTTCCTTGGGGCAATAATATGGATTTTTCCATGAAGTTAAGGCATATAGAGTGGTCGGATAATGATAAAGAGTATGCCTTGGAGAAAGAAAACTTCTTTGGACTTTATATAGCAGATGATCCGTATTGCAGAGAGATTGTATATGATGATGGAGTGTTTTCATATAAAGGTGGAGACGGAGGCCACAATATATGTGGCGGACTTGGGCCTGTATGGGGATATTTTCCGGTTTCACCATATTTTGAAGAAAAAGATGAAGAGATAGGCGAGTATATAAATGGGGGCTATGACTTTTTTAGAAGAGTTATAAGGATTGTGAAAAGGTAGGAGAAAGGATTACATAGAAAGGATAAGTAGAAAATGAGGACATTTGATGATATGTTGAATGAACAGCTTGAAGATATAAAATTCAGAAAAGAATACGAAGATATACAACCGGAAATGGATGTTATAAGGGCTATCGTTGATGCCGGAACAGCACAAAATCTCACACAGAAAGAACTTTCAAAAAGAACAGGAATAAATCAGGCGGATATAAGTAAATTGGAAAACGGCACAAGGAATCCAACGGTAAGTCTTTTGAAAAGATTGGCTGAAGGAATGGGAATGGAACTTAGGATACAATTTATTCCTAAAAATAATATTTCCGTGTAATGGTATTAAGGCGTCGCAAAAATCTTGATATCAGAGAAGGAAATCAATTTATGAAGACAATTATAAAAGAGTTATTGTACTTATTTTTGATATTAATTGTACAAATGTTGGTTTTTATGTATTTTATAAAACGAGGATGGACTATAGAAGAACTGGTATCCGACGATGCCTTTATAATATTTTGGAGGGCATATGTGGTATGCAGGATATTTGTCCATATAATAAGAATAAAATATGGTAAAAATATGAAAGATAAGAAAGTACAATAGCTATTAAAATCACATAATATAAAAGCAGACACTCTATGTGAAAACATAGGGTGTTTTTTGTAAAGCCTTGAATCGAAACTATTTCTTTAAAATATTTTATACTAATTTTCGCAGTGCTATATCTTCTCCGATATGCTATACTATGAAGATGTAAAAACACTTAGGAGGTTATGATGGACGTTGCTTTTCCACATTTAGGGATTTATATAAAACATTTGGTAAATCATATTGATGTATTCGGATTTAGGATTGCATTTTATGGAATAATAATAGGGCTTGGAATGCTTGCAGGAATAAATATTGCCTGTGCAGATGCAAAAAGAAGAGGACAAAATCCCGATCTTTATCTGGACTTTGCCATGTATGCAATAGTGCTTTCGATAATAGGTGCGAGAATCTACTATGTAGTATTTGAATGGGATATGTATAAAGACGACCTGATTCAAATATTCAATCTGCGTGGTGGCGGACTTGCAATATACGGTGGTGTAATAGCCGCAGTAATTACACTTACAGTATACTGTAAAGTAAAAAAACAGTCATTTTTTTCAATGGCTGATACCGGGGTATTGGGACTTATACTGGGACAGGCTATAGGAAGATGGGGTAATTTTTTCAATGCCGAGGCATTTGGAGGATATACGGATTCACTCTTTGCACTGAGATATAAACTGGATATAGTAGGTGCCGGAATGTTAAATGAAGATGTATTAAGCCATGCTATGGAGATTGACGGAGTAAAGTATATCCAGGTTCATCCTACATTCCTTTATGAGAGCTGTTGGAATTTGATTGTACTTGCTTTCATGTTATGGTACAGAAAGAGAAAGAAATTTGACGGAGAGGTCTTTTTTATCTATCTTGGCGGATACGGTCTTGGAAGAATGATAATAGAAAGTCTTAGAACAGACAGTCTGCTTTTGCCAAATACCAATATCGCCGTATCACAATTATTGGCAGGACTTTGTTTTGTAGTTTCTATAGTATGTATAATAATTGGAAGAAAGAGAGTAAAGAATGCGACTAAATAAATTTCTGGCAAGTATAGGTGTTTGCTCCAGAAGAGAAGCGGACAAAGCTATAGAAGCCGGCAGAGTTATGATAAACGGACAGGTGGTAGAGCTTGGAGCTACAGTGGGTGATGAGGACCTTGTAAGCTTTGACGGAAGATATATAGGTATGGGAAAGGATGTAGAGAAGATAAAGCCTATAATAATAGCATTTAACAAACCTGAGGGACTGGTATGTACTACCTCCGATAATGACGGTGCTATGAATGTAGTGGACTATATAGGAATGAAGGAGAGAATATATCCGGTAGGAAGACTTGATAAGGATTCCAGCGGATTATTGCTTTTGACAAATCAGGGTAGTCTTACAAATTCTCTTCTTAGAGCGGCAAACTATCACGAAAAAGAGTATATAGTAAAAGTTAATAAGGATATAGACGATGCCTTTATCAATAAAATGGCAAACGGTATATATCTGTATGAGTTAAAGACCAAGACAAGAAAATGCAAGGTAAAAAAGCTGAATAAAAACACTTTCAGTATTGTTTTGACTCAAGGGTTAAACAGACAGATAAGACGAATGTGTCTCGCCTGCGGTATGAAGGTTCAAAAGCTGAACAGAGTAAGAATAGTAAATATAAAGCTTGACGGACTTGCATTAGGTGATTACAGAAACCTAAGTGATGAGGAAGTAAAGAAATTATATAAGGAACTTGGGATAAGGGAAAATGGATAAGAAAAAGAGAATTAAGGAACTGGTTGAAATACTTAATAAGGCTGCAAAAAGCTACTATGTGGATGCGGTTGAGATAATGCCCAATATAGAATATGACAAACTCTATGATGAGCTTTTAGAATTAGAAAAAGAAACAAATGTGGTTTTATCTAATTCACCCACTCAGAATGTAGGCTATGAAATAGCAGGTGAACTCCCAAAGAAAGCCCATGAAAGCCCTATGCTTTCACTGGATAAGACTAAAAGTGTGGAAGATCTTAGAGAATGGCTTGGTGATAACAAGGCATTACTCTCATGGAAGATGGACGGACTTACTATAGTACTTACCTACAGAGACGGTGAGCTGGCAGAAGCCGTTACAAGAGGTAACGGAACTATAGGAGAGGTTATTACAAATAATGCCAAAAACTTTCAAAATATACCTCTAAAGATAGAGTTTAAGGGTGAGCTGATACTTAGAGGTGAGGCAATTATAAAATATTCCGACTTTAAGAGAATTAATGATGCTATAGAAGATGCAGCTGCCAAGTACAAGAATCCGAGAAATCTTTGCTCAGGTTCTGTAAGACAGCTTAATCCTGCAATTACAAAGGCAAGGATGGTATATTGCAATATTTTCAATGTGGTAAAAGCCGACGGTGTAGACTTTGAAAACTCAAAGGCAAAGCAGTTTGAATGGGCTAAAAATGAAGGCTTTGATGTGGTGGAATATAAATTTACAGACAGCAAAAGTATTGCAGATGATATAGCAGAGTTTGAGTCAAAGATAGAGAGCAATGATATTCCTTCAGACGGATTGGTACTTTTACTTGATGATATCGCACTTGGGGAAAGACTTGGAAGTACTTCAAAATTCCCAAGAAATGCTATGGCGTTTAAATGGAGTGATGAAAGACAGGTAACAAAACTTAAATATATAGAGTGGAGTCCGTCAAGAACGGGACTTATTAATCCGGTGGCTGTATTTGAACCTGTAGAACTGGAGGGAACTACAGTTTCAAGAGCCAGCCTTCACAATGTAAGCATATTTGAAGATCTTATGCTTGGTGTGGGTGATGAGATATCAGTATACAAAGCAAATATGATAATTCCGCAGGTATATGAAAATCTCACAAAATCAAATACTGAAAAAGTTCCGGATACCTGTCCGGCATGTGGAAGCCATGCAAGTATAAAGCAGGACAATGAGTCCAAGGTACTTATGTGTACTAATCCTGATTGTCAGATAAAGCATATAAAACAGTATGCTCTTATGGCATCCAGAGATGCGTTAAATATTGACGGACTTTCAGAGTCCACATTGGAGAAATTTCTCTCAAAGGGCTTTATAAAAAATGACAGTGATATATTTAAGCTGGACAGATATAAAGATGAGATTGTAAATATGGAGGGCTTTGGAAAGAGAAGCTATGAAAAGCTTATAGCTGCACTTGAGGAAGCAAAACATACAAATGTGGCAAGATTTTTATATTCACTTGGGATAAACGGAATAGGAAGCGCCAATGCCAAGATGATTGCAAAATATTTTGACAATGATATTGATAGAATTATCAATGCAAGCAAGGATGAGCTGCTGGAAATAGAGGGTATAGGTGAAGTACTGGCAAATTCGATTGTTGATTTTTTTAAGGATTCTAAGAATATGGAAAATGTAAAGAGCCTTAGAGAGATTCTCATATTTGAAGCGGAAGAGTCTGCGGGAAGTGATTCATTTGCCGGAAAAGTATTTGTTATCACAGGCTCGCTGGAACATTTTACAAATAGAAATGAGTTGAAAGAACTTATAGAAAAGAATGGAGGAAAGGTATCAGGAAGTGTATCAAGCAAGACAAATTTCTTGATAAACAATGATACCACATCAAATTCTTCTAAAAATAAAAAGGCTAAGGAACTTGGAGTTGAGATAATCTCGGAGGAGGATTTCTTAAAACTTTTAGAAGGATAATATGTTTATTTGTAGACAGCTTTGTCTACCGGAAAAGAGGTACTATGCCAATAAAAATACAAAAAGGACTGCCGGCAAAAGAGATACTTGAATCTGAGAATATATTTGTGATGGATGAGGATAGGGCTATTTCCCAGGATATCAGACCATTGCAGATTTTAATATTAAACTTGATGCCTATAAAAGAAGATACAGAGACTCAGATTCTTAGGGCATTATCAAATAGTCCATTGCAGGTAGACTGTTCATTTTTGATGATGAAAAGTCATCAGTCAAAGAATACAAGCCAAAGTCATCTAAATAAATTTTATACCTTTTTTGAAGATATAAAAAATGATAAGTATGATGGTATGATAATAACAGGTGCTCCTGTAGAACTTATGGATTTTGAAGAGGTAAATTATTGGAGTGAGCTTTGTGAAATAATGGAATGGGCAAAGACTCATGTAACATCTACTCTGCATATTTGTTGGGCGGCACAGGCAGGGCTTTATTATCATTTTGGAATACCCAAATATGAGAGAAAAGAAAAGCTGGCCGGAGTGTTCGTGCACGAGATCTTAAAGAAAAAAGTTCCGTTGGTCAGAAGTATGGATGATTTTATAAATTGCCCACATTCAAGAAATACGGAAGTTAAATTGGAAGATGTATTAAAACATCCTGAACTTCAGGTTTTGGCCAAGTCTGAGGAAGCCGGAGTACTACTTGTGCTTAATGAGTATGGCAGCGGATCTCAAGTTTTTATACAGGGACATCCGGAGTATGACAGAATGACTCTCAGTAATGAGTATCACAGAGACGTTGCAAAGGGTTTGAATCCTTCATTACCGAAGAACTATTTCAGTGACAATGATCCTTTTTCAAGGCCTATATTAAGCTGGAGAAATTTTTCCAATACATTATACGGAAACTGGCTGAATTTCTATGTATATCAGAACACACCGTATGAGCTTTCCAACAATTTTGATTGGGTAATTTAAAACTCAAAAGGTGATTTTTTGAACACAACATTATTTTGAGTAGATAAGTTCAAAAAATATGGATTTTATGATAGAATTGAGTTATATAAGTTTAAAGGAGTATGTTTATGAGCGGAAAGTATGTTGCCTATGTGGGATCTTATTCATATACAGGAAAAGCGAAGGGAATCACAATATATGATGTGGATACCAAGAAGGGCTGTTTTGTCAAAAAAGATGAAGTGGATGTAGACAACTCTTCCTATGTCATCAAGTCAAGAGACCAGAAGACATTGTATTCAATTGCCGATGAAGGAATTGTTTCATTCAGAATTCTGCCTGACGGAGGTCTTGAAAGATTGAACTCTGTAAAGATAAACGGAATGAGAGGTTGTCATCTTTCAACAGATGTAAAAGATAAATTTATATTTGTATCCGGATATCATGACGGAAAGATTACAGTTTTGAAACTGCATAAGGACGGAAGAGTTGGTGAAATAGTAGATGAAGTTTATCATAAGGGACTTGGTTCTATTGCTGAAAGAAATTTCAGACCTCATGTAAGCTGTACAAGAACAACTCCTGACGGACATTTTGTTATGGCGGCCGACCTTGGAATAGACCAGGTGAAAATATATCATTTTGACAATAAAGATGAGAGACTCTCACTTGTCGATATGATTCCGTGTGATATAAATTCCGCACCGAGATTTTTTGAATTTTCGAGGGATGGAAAGTTCTTATATCTGATGTATGAGATGAAAAATGTGGTGGACGTATTTACATATGAAGCTAAGCCGGGATGTAGGATGCCTAAGATTGAGAAGATTCAAACAGTACCTACAACAGGAAGTAATAAGCTCTCGGAACTTACAGCCGCAACTACATTGACACTTAATGCTGATGAGAAATTCCTGTTTACAACAAATGCCGGTGACAATTCGGTATGTTTGTATGAAAGAGATGCCGAGACCGGACTTTTAAAAGAAAAGATGTGTCTTCCTATTAGTGGTGAGTATCCGAAGGATGTGGCAATTTTCCCTGATAATCATCATATTGCATCCATAAATCATGAGAGCGGAAGTATTACATTCTTTAAGATAGATTATTCAACAGGTCTGATTGTGATGTGCTCAAATATTATAAGAGTTAATCAGCCTAATTGCTGTGTCATAGTGGAGGTATAATGGCAGGTTCAAGTTTTGGAAAAAGCTTTGTAGTTACAACTTTTGGAGAGTCACATGGAGTAGCTTTGGGCGCTATAGTGGACGGAGTACCTGCAGGTATAGAACTAAGTGAAGAAGATATCCAAAAGTTTCTGGACAGAAGAAAACCGGGACAGAGCACTGTTACCACATCCAGAAATGAAAGCGATAAATGTCGTATTTATTCCGGAGTGTTTGGCGGTAAAACAACAGGTACACCTATTATGGTAATGCTTGAAAATCAGTCTCAAAGGTCACAGGACTACGATGAACTGGCTATTACTTACAGACCGGGGCATGCCGATTTCTCATTTGATTCAAAGTTCGGATTCAGAGATTACCGTGGTGGAGGAAGAAGTTCGGGCAGAGAAACAATAGGCAGAGTAATAGGTGGGGCCATAGCTATAAAGGCACTTGAAATGCTGGGTATTAAGGTACAGGCATTCACTCAAAGTATCGGAAATGTATATGCTGAAAACTTTAATCTTGAAGAGTGCAGTGAAAATGATGTATATATGCCCGATAATGAAGCTGCCTCCAATGCGGTTGAGCTTATAAAAAGAGCCAAGGAAGAAAAAGATTCCTTGGGCGGTATCATAGGATGTATAGCAACAGGTGTAATGCCTGGACTTGGAGAACCTGTATTTGATAAGCTGGATGCAAGACTTTCAGCAGCTGTTATGAGTATAGGTGCTATAAAGGGAGTGGAGTTTGGTGCAGGTTTTCATGTAAGCACTATGAAGGGCTCACAGAATAATGACCCTTTCTTTGTAGATGAGGATGATACCGGACTTCATATCAGAAAAAAGACGAATATGTCAGGCGGCATACTTGGAGGAATCAGTGACGGTTCACCTATAATTATCAATGCGGCAGTAAAGCCTACACCTTCCATTGCAAGAGAACAGGAAACTGTGAATGCGATAAATGAAGAGGTGGAGCTTGAGATAAAAGGCAGACATGACCCCGTTATAGTTCCAAGAGCTGTAGTAGTGGTAGAGAGCATGGTTGCAATTACCTTGTTTGATATGGTACTTGAGAATATGAAATCCAAAATGGATAATGTTTTGAAGGTTTACAAAGATAAAATATAAATTTGAGTATAGGGGCTTTTAATTCACGATTGGACCGTGGAGTTAAAAGCCTTGTTTTTAAGGAGATACTATGAAGTGGTATGACAGTGCGGTGTTTTATCATATTTATCCTATCGGAATGACAGGAGCACCGAGAACAAATTCATTTGAAATAAGCGAGCACAGATTGAATAAGCTTATGCCTTGGATAGGTCATATAAAAAAGCTTGGCTGCAATGCGATATATATCGGTCCGCTGTTTGAGTCTGTAGGACATGGTTATGAGACTGTTGATTATAAAAAGCTTGATTCAAGACTTGGAGACAATGAGGACTTAAAAGCCTTTATAAATACCTGCCATGAAAACGATATAAAAGTTATAGTGGATGGTGTTTTCAATCATGTGGGTAGAGAATTCTTTGCATTTAAGGATGTAAAAGAGAAAAGAGAAAACAGTGCATACAAGGACTGGTTTAAAAATCTGCATTTTGATTGGAACAATGATTATAATGACGGATTATATTATGACAGTTGGGACGGGCACGGTACTCTTGTAAATCTTAATCATCAAAATCCTGCAGTAAGAGAGTATATGCTCGATGTGGTAAGATTTTGGATAAGTGAATTTAATATAGACGGCATAAGACTTGATGCGGCCGATGTACTTGACTTTACCTTTATGAGTGAGCTGAGGTCAGTGACAAATTCTTGTAAGCAGGATTTTTGGCTGATGGGTGAAGTGATTCACGGAGATTACACCAGATGGGTAAATGAAAATATGCTTCAGTCGGTAACCAATTATTGGTTGCACAAGGCTCTCTATTCAGGACACAATGATCACAACTACTTTGAGATAGCGCATACCGTAAAGCGTTGTACAGATATGGGAATGCATATCGCCAATGCTTTTTATAACTTTGTTGACAATCATGATGTGGCAAGAATTTATACAAAGCTAAATAATAAGAATCATTTTGCACCTGTACATGTGCTTTTATATACATTACTCGGAAAGCCGTCCATATACTACGGCTCAGAGTTTGCTATTGAGGGCGAGAAGAAACCTTATGCAGATGATATACTTAGACCTGAGCTAAACTTTGAGGATTATAAGACTGCCTTAGAATCAAATGAAAATACCAAACTTATTGCAGCCTTGGGAAATATGAGAATTTCAAATCCATGGGTTGGAGAGGCAGGCTATAGAGAGCTTTTGCTTACAAACAGACAGTATGCATTTTTAAGAGAATATGGAGATAAAAGACTTGTTGCCATAGTAAATAATGATGACAATAATGCAGATATTCATTTAAATATCAGCGGTGAATTTACAGAAATCTTTTCGGGTGAAAAAAGGAATTTCGACGGGAATATGCATGTGAATATCCCCGGAAATTCCGGACAGATATGGATAGGGTAAAATTAATTATAGAAAGGTGATACATATTGTATGAAGAAAATAATAATCGGTATAGTAATAGTAATTGTACTGTTTGCAATCGTATGCTATTGCAGATTTATTATGGGGCTTGCATCTCAAATAGCCGCACCTGAGGTATCCACACTTGATAAAGAGATATCTTGGGAAAAGGAACATGGACTTTGGGGAAATTATGATTCCTATGAAAAGGAAGAATATACAGTAAAGGCATATAAAGACTATGAGCTCCATGTGACTTTGGTAAAAAATCCTGTAGAGACCGATAAATATGTGATTATAAGCCACGGTTTTAAGTCAAACAGATATGGTGCTGTAAAATATGTGGATACATATATGGACCTTGGATTTAACTGTATTATTTATGATTTAAGGGATCATGGTGAGAATGCAAAAACAGCCTTAAGCCTCGGACAGTTTGAGTCTGAAGATCTTGAAAAGCTTATCGAAGACAGCTATAACAGATACGGCAATATTAAGCTTGGACTTCACGGTGAATCTATGGGAGCAGCAACTTCTTTGATGGTACTTGCAAAAAAGCCGAAGGTAGATTTTGTTGTGGCAGATTGCGGATTTTCAAATTTGTATGATCTGCTTCATGCAGCCTATGATGTGGCAAAGGTAGGCACGGTACTTCCAAGCGTAAATATAGCAATGAAATTAAGATATGGCTATGATATGAAAAAGACATCGCCAAAGGATGCTCTTGTCGGAAATGAAGTACCTGTATGCTTTATACACGGCGAGGCGGATACCTTTATTTTGCCTGAGAATTCGCAGGTAAATAAGGCCGCTACAGCAGGGTATTCAGAGCTTCATTTGGTACCTGATGCCGCACATGCAAGGTCCAGAGAAGTTTTGGGCGAAGCCGAGTACAGAAGCATAATAAGTAATTTTTTGAACAATATAGATTTTAATTAAATAGTTTTTGATGTTATAAAAAATATCCTGACAAGCAAAAGGCATTAGCGCTGTGACTTGTCAGGATTTTTCTATTTTATTCTGTGTGGATAAAAATCAGTATTTCCCGACAGCCCTTCTGATTTTAGTTTTTTAGAGCTTCACTTAATAAAAACATACTGTTGAGATAATGTTTATACTCCGGCCCTTTTTTATTAAAGTCATCTTCGTTTATTCCTCTATAAACATAAATTGCAATTTCAAAAAAGGATGAATTAGACATAAAATAATCTTTATCCGGTATATAAACCAATATAATCTTAGGAGAATCTCCGATTTTTACAAATCTCTCATAAAAATCCTTATAAAAGCG
>CAKAQP010000014.1 GCA_916720285.1 uncultured Lachnoanaerobaculum sp.
GAGGAAGTTGATGTACAGATTGATATGAATGATGTCAGAATAGACGTTATGAGAGCCAGCGGAAACGGTGGACAGTGTGTCAATACTACAGACTCTGCAGTTCGTCTTACTCACTATCCTACAGGTATTGTTATCTACTCTCAGACAGAAAAGAGCCAGTTACAAAACAAGGAAAAGGCATTTGCACTTCTTAGATCAAAGCTTTATGAGATAGAGCTTGAGAAAAAGCAAAGTGCGGAAGCGGCTGACAGAAGAAGCCAGATCGGTACAGGTGACAGATCGGAAAAAATCAGAACTTACAACTTCCCACAGGGAAGAGTAACAGATCACAGAATAAATCTTACCTTATATAAACTTGATAAGATAATGAATGGTGACATTCAGGAACTTATAGACGGCTGTATTGCGGCGGATCAGGCTGCAAAACTTGCCAAACTTAATGAACAATAGGAGGCTATCATGGAAATAAAGGATTTAGATTGGGGAAATATAGGTTTCAACTACAGAATTACTGATTACAGATATGTCAGCAATTTTAAAGACGGAAAATGGGATGATGGAGAGCTTCTGACAGACTCAAATGTTACGATAAATGAGTCGGCAGGTATTTTACAGTATTGTCAGGAAGTTTTTGAAGGCTTAAAGGCATACAGAACAAAGGAAGGACATATAGTTACATTCAGACCTGATCTAAATGCAAAGAGAATGCATGATTCAGCTAAAAGACTTGAGATGCCGCCGTTTGATGAGGAGAGATTCCTTGAAGCGGTAGATAAGGTAGTACTTGCAAATGAAGCATGGGTACCTCCTTTCGGTTCGGGAGCAACACTTTATATAAGACCTTATATGTTTGCTTCATCACCTGTAATCGGAGTTAAGCCGGCTGCAGAGTATCAGTTCAGAATGTTTGTAACACCTGTCGGCCCTTATTTTAAGGGCGGTGCAAAGCCTATTACAATTACAGTAAGTGAATTTGACAGAGCAGCACCGAGAGGTACAGGACATATAAAGGCAGGACTTAATTATGCCATGAGTATACACCCTCTTATGGAAGCTCACAGAAACGGATTTGATGAAAATATGTATCTGGATGCGGCTACAAGAACTTATGTCGAAGAGACAGGAGGTGCAAACTTTATCTTTATCACAAAAGATAATACCGTAGTTACACCTAAATCAAATTCAATATTGCCTTCAATTACAAGAAGATCACTTCTTTATGTTGCAGAGCATTATCTTGGACTTAAGACTGAGGAAAGACCGGTTGCATTTGATGAAATAAAGGAATTCAAAGAAGCGGGACTTTGCGGAACTGCAGCAGTTATTTCACCTGTAGGTAGAATATACAGAGGTGAAGAAGTAATAAGCTTACCTGCAGGTATGGAAGGTATGGGTGAGATTACAAAGAAACTTTATGATACACTTACCGGAATACAGATGGGTGAAATAGAAGCACCACAGGGATGGATCAGAAAAATAAAATAATGAAAAAGTTTAAAGTAAATATAAACAGCGAAGTATTTGAATACGAAGAGAATACAAGTTATTTTGATATTGTAACGGAGCATAAGAAAAAGGCACTTTTAGTTAAGGTAGACTCTAAATTGCAGGAGCTGCATAAGACTTTAAAATCCGATATAAAACTTGAATTTGTTACTTTGAGTGATGCTATCGGGCGTTCCACATATGAAAGAAGTGCCGTACTTATACTTTTAAAGTCTATTAAAGATATATATGGTGAGAATATAAAACCTATTGTAGAATTTTCTACCGGAAACGGACTGTTTATCAGAATGAACGGTGAATCTGAGTTTGATATTGATAAAATAGACGGCAGGATGAGAGAAATTGTCGATGAAAATATCAGAATTGAGAAGATGAGTGTTCATACCGATACTGCGATAAAGATGTTTCATGATGCAGGTTTTTTTGAAAAGGAAAAACTTTTTAAGTTTAGAAGAGTGTCCAGAGTAAATATATATAAGCTTGAGGACTATATAGACTATAATTACGGCTATATTGTGTATTCAACAGGATTTGTAAATAAATTCAGCCTGACAAAATATAAGGACGGACTTGTTCTTATTATACCTAAGAAGGATAACCCCGAAGTGGTGGAAGAGTTTGTTCCTGAAGAAAAAATCTTTAATGAGCTTAATAATGCAAGCAAAAATGCCGAAGACATGGGAGTTGCGGATGTCGGCTCTCTAAATGAGATGATTGCAAACGGCATGACTAATGAAATGATTCTTATTTCTGAAGCATATATGGAAAAGAAGATTGGAGATATTGCGGATGATATCGTAAAAAGAGGCAATGTAAAACTTGTTATGATTGCTGGTCCGTCTTCATCAGGAAAGACTTCATTTTCACACAGACTCAGTATACAATTAAGATCTCACGGATTGAAACCTCATCCTCTTGAGGTGGATAATTACTTTAAGAACAGGGAAGATACACCGAGAGATGAACATGGTGAGCTTGACTTTGAATGTCTTGGTGCAATGGATATTGAAAAGTTTAATGAAGATATGTTGGCTCTTTTGAATGGGGAAGAAGTGGAGATTCCAAGCTTTAATTTCAAAATCGGACAGAGAGAATACAACGGAAACTTCTTGAAGCTCGGTAAGGATGATATTCTTGTTATAGAGGGTATACATTGTTTAAACGATGAACTTTCATACAGATTGCCTAAGGACAGCAGATATAAGATATATATAAGTGCTTTGACTCAATTAAATATAGACGAGCACAATCGTATACCTACTACAGACGGCAGATTACTCAGAAGAATGATAAGAGATGTCAGAAAGAGAGGCACTTCACCTACAAAGACAATTTCAATGTGGGATTCTGTAAGAAGAGGAGAAGAAAAGTATATATTCCCATATCAAAGCAGTGCGGATGCAACTTTCAACTCGGCTCTAAACTACGAGATTGCGGTTATAAAGCAATATGTTGAGCCGGTATTATTCAGTGTACAAAAAGACAGTAAGGAATATCCCGAGGCAAAGAGACTGTTAAAGTTCCTGGACTATTTCCTTGGTATACCAAGTGATAATGTACCTTCCAATTCTATTTTAAGAGAATTTATAGGTGGAAGTACATTTAATGTATAAACCTTAATAATCTTCCGACATATCTTTAATAAAGTTATGTCGGAATTTTTTTATTGATAAAGTTGACTGCTTAATAACTTTTAAGTATAATTGATTTAAGGAGGGGGGAACTTGTACAATATATATTTTTATAAAGATAAAGATGGGAATGGATTATGAATAGTGCGATTGGGCAGAATGCTTTAGAATTTATAGATTCTCTTTTAACACCTGAAGAAATATCGGAAAGTGACTTAAGAGTTGCTTTGATAGGAGAACTTACTAGAGCCAGACAAGAAAGGGGATTGAGCCAAAAGAAATTAGAAGAATTAAGTGGTGTAAAACAGCCTGTAATAGCAAGGATGGAAAAAGGACAAACAAGTCCACAACTTGATACGATATTAAAAGTCTTGGCACCATTGGGAAAAACACTTGCGATTGTACCATTAAACAGCAAATAATAGGGATGCCGTATTCGGCATCTATCTTTTCAAGATAAATTATTAAAGATATTATAATTAGAATGTAAAGAGTAATTACATATCTGAGACTGTCATTAAAAATACTATTAATGGTATGTTGGAACCTGGACATTCAGTAAGCGTGCTGGGAGAAAGTAAAATATGAAGGAGTTTTTGAAACAGGAGATATTATGGGCGCTATTTATTCTGGTAGTGCAAATAATAGCCGGCTTTTTGGTTACGCATTTTATACTCCATACTACGTGGGACTTGAAAAGCACTATATCTGGTTATTCGTTTATAGTATTTTGGGGACTTTATTTAATCATTAAAATATGTATTGCACTTTTCAAGAGAGTTAAATCCCAAAAAGATAGAAATATTTAATTTCAAAAGGGGATGTCCGGAAGTAAAATCGCTTATTTCCGGGCATCCCCTTTTTCTTATTTAAATTTTGATACAAAGTTTTGAATTTTAAGTGTCGGTGAGAGACTCTTACCTATTGAAACATCATGATTATATGAGTTTATAATAGCGGCTAGATACTTTGTCATATCTGCTTCAAGATACCATGGCTTTGTAAGAAGCTCCGGATTTCTGTAATGCACATTTGTAGTACAAACATAATCTATAAGTCCGAGATTGTGAAACTCATCAAATTTATCAAGACCGTTTGTGAAAAGTCCGAATGTAGCACAGATAATAATTCTCTTTGCATTTCTCTTCTTAAGCTCTTTTGCTGTATCAAGCATACTTTCACCGGAAGAAATCATATCATCCATGATAATGACATCCTTGCCGTCCACACTGCTTCCAAGGAATTCGTGAGCAACTATAGGATTTCTGCCGTCAATTACCTTTGAATAATCACGTCTCTTATAGAACATACCCATATCCACACCAAGGTTATTTGCCAGATATACAGCTCTGTTCATAGCACCTTCATCAGGGCTTATAATCATCATATCATCTTTGCTTACCTTCAAATCCGGTACATTTTCAAATAATGCCTTTACAAACTGATATGTAGGCATGAAATTGTCAAATCCTGTAAGAGGAATGGAGTTTTGTACTCTCGGGTCATGTGCATCAAAAGTGATAATATTGCTTACTCCCATATCCGCAAGTTCTGCAAGTGCCAGAGCACAGTCAAGGGATTCTCTCTTGGTCTTTTTATGCTGTCTGCTCTCGTATAAGAAAGGCATGATAACATTTACTCTTTTTGCATTGGCAATACTTGCGCTGATAATTCTCTTAAGATCCTGATAGTGATCGTCAGGTGACATATAGTTTGTAAAACCGTTCAGCTTATAGCTGAGAGAGTGATTTAATACATCCACCATTACAAATATATCTGTACCACGAACTGATTCTTTTATTATTCCCTTGGCTTCACCGGAACCGAATCTGGGGCAGGCAATATCCAGAAGATAATTATCACAGTCATAGCCTCTGTAATGCAAGTCCATCTTACTGTTCATAAGCTCAGTAGTAT
This sequence comes from uncultured Lachnoanaerobaculum sp., assembly GCA_916720285.1. GTDB lineage: Bacteria > Bacillota > Clostridia > Lachnospirales > Lachnospiraceae > Lachnoanaerobaculum. The sequence continues at coordinate 5,055 of CAKAQP010000014.1, forward strand.
CATTTCTTCTGAACTCAACAATATAATCATTGACTTTCTTTGCAAAATCATAGCAACTTTCAAGAGCGGCAATCTTTAGAGGTGCTATAGGCAATTGATCTCTAAAAACAAAATCGTTTGGCATTTCTTTCTCCTAGGTACTTAAGATTTGTAAGAGTTATAAAAAACAAACTAATACAAATATTATTATTTATTTACGAAGATACTATACACTATTAAAAATGTGAAGTCAACAATATAACTTTCAATCTCTTGACTATAAAAATTTGATTTCAAAATAAAAATTGTTTAAAAACTAACAATGTTATGTATACAATTTATTTCAAAAATTGAAAGGATGCTTTCTTGCTAAAAGACAGTATTTTTTAATGAATTTTCTTGTTATAATTCATCTATAGAATAATGATACTATAATTAGGAGGGAAATATATGAGAGTCATAGATGATTTAAATAAGGACTGGCTTTTCAAAAAGAATATTGAAGTCACCGACAAACTTATAATAGATGAGAGCTTTGATATGATCAATGTTCCCCATACCTATAACGGTTTTGACGGACAGGACGGCGGAAATGACTATTATAAAGGTAAAGCATTATATGTAAAGAAGCTTATCAGACCACTTGTATCACCTGAGAGTGATTTTATCTTAAATTTTGAAGGTGTAAATTCTATAGCAAGAATATATATTGACGGTGAGTTTGTACAGGAGCATAGAGGCGGATATTCAAGATTCAGAGTTAATATCACAAGATTTTTTGAGAAAAAAGACGCTCTTATGCTGGCTGTAGAAGTGGATAATGCCAATCATTCCGATGTATATCCTCAGATGGCTGATTTTACATTCTATGGTGGTATATACAGAAATGTAAGTCTTATATCGGTACCTAAGACAAGATTTGACATAGAATATTATGCAGGAAGCGGAGTTGCTGTTACTTCAAAGATAGATGGTGATGATGCAATAATTGACATTACCGCATATGTAAAAGATCCGGACGAATCGGATATGGTAATGGTTGAGGTAAAAGATGGTGACAGTTATGAGGATGTAGGTTTTGTTGTCGCACCGGCAAAGAAGATAACAAAGCTGAGTCTTAAGATAGATGATGCTCATCTTTGGAACGGTGTAGAAGATCCATTTCTCTATAAATTGAGTGTAAAGCTTGTAAGACATAATGAAGTACTTGATAATGTAGAGGTAAATCATGGTATCAGAGAGTACTACGTAGACCCTGACAAGGGATTTTTCTTAAATGGAAAGAGTCTACCTCTTAGAGGTGTGAGCAGACATCAGGACAGACTTGGAAAGGGTAATGCACTTGCAGAGCTTGACCATTTTGACGATTATGACTTGATAATGGACGTAGGTGCCAACAGTGTAAGACTGGCACATTATCAGCAGGGTGATTACTTTTATGAGCTTTGTGACAGATATGGACTTGTAGTATGGGCTGAGATTCCTTTTATATCGAGAATGAATAAGGATCCAAAGGCACATGAGAATGCTATGGAGCAGATGAAAGAGCTTATTTATCAAAACTACAATCATAGCAGTATATGCTTTTGGGGAATTTCAAACGAAATAACGATTGCGGGAGATATTCCGGGACTTACAGATAATTTAAGAGAGCTTGATGAGCTTGTAAAGAGTATTGATAAAACAAGACTTACAACAATGGCTCAGGTGTCAATGCTTCCTATGGATTCAGATCACAATCAGATCACAGATATACTTGCATACAATCTATACTTTGGATGGTATGGCGGACAGTATACAGATAACGAAGTATGGTTTGACAAGTTTAGAGCCATGCATCCAAACAGAGCTGTAGGACTTTCAGAGTATGGTTGTGAGGGTATTATAAGCTGGCATTCCAATACACCTGAATGTAAGGATTATACAGAGGAGTATCAGGCTGAGTATCATGAGCATATGGCAAAGCTTCTCAGTGAAAGACCTGAGATATGGGGCTCATATGTTTGGAATATGTTTGACTTCGGCTGTGATATGAGAGATGAAGGCGGTGTTAAGGGTAGAAACAATAAAGGTCTTGTAACTATAGACAGAAAAATAAAGAAAGACGCTTTCTATGTATATAAGGCATATTGGTCAGATGAGAAATTTGTTCACATCGCAAGTAAGAGGTTTGCCATCAGAAGTGATGAAAAGATAAATATAAAGATCTATTCAAATATGGAAAAGGTAAGATTGTTTGTAAACGGCACTGACCTTGGCGAAAAGAAAGGTGGAAAGATTTTTGTATTTGAGAATGTAAGCCTTGATATGGGTGCAAATTATATAAAAGCGGTAGGCATAAGTGATGATGAAGAAATATCTGATAGAACCACATTTATTAGAGAAGAGAAGCCTTTTGCCGGATATATAAGACCTGCTGATGAAGAGGAAGCTGAAGGAGTTAAGAACCGGTTTGAGGATATGGACAAGGAAAGTCTTGATGTTAAAAAGCTTGAGTTCAACCCTGAATTCTTCAGCCCTGATAAGGCGGATCCTGAAAAGGTGCTTGCACTTATAAATAAGAATTTGCAGAGAATAAAGAAATAAATATTTGTTTAAGAGGGCTATTACTGTAAAAAGTAGTAGCTTTCTTTACTTTACAAAAATATGTGAGATTGTTATTATAAGAGGGAAAAAGTAATGACTATAGTCATTTGCTATTTACAAATGAATGGAGTAAAATGAATTTTCATATAATAAAAAGCATTGCTAAAGGGTCTATAGCCGAGGAGCTTGAAATAGAGCCGGGAGATAAGCTTATATCTATCGACGGCAATGAAATAAAAGATGTATTAGATTATAGATATTATATAAATGCCGAAGCATTCACCATGGTGATTGAAAAAGCAAATGGTGAAGAGTGGGAGCTGGATATTGAAAATGATTATGAAGATATAGGGCTTGAGTTTGAAGAGGGACTTATGAGCGATTATAAATCCTGTACAAACAACTGTATATTCTGCTTTATAGATCAGATGCCACAGGGAATGAGAGAGACACTTTATTTTAAAGATGATGATTCCAGACTTTCCTTTTTACAAGGTAATTATGTAACACTCACAAATATGAAGGATGCAGATATAGACAGAATAATAAGATTTAATCTTGCCCCTATAAATATATCCGTACATACTACAAATCCTGAACTTAGAAAAAAAATGCTTCACAATCGCTTTGCCGGAGAATCACTTAGATATATAGATAAGTTATATGAGAAAAATGTACCTATGAACGGACAGGTGGTTATGTGTCCGGGGTATAATGACGGTGAAGAGTTAAAGCGCACATTAAATGATTTATTAAAATATGCCCCTACAATGGAGAGTGTATCGGTAGTTCCTGTAGGCATTACAAAGTACAGGGACGATTTGACTAAACTGTCACTGGTTGATAAGGCTAAGGCGATAGAGACTATAGAAATCATAGAGGATATTCAAAGAAAGGCTATGAAAAAATGCAATATGCATTTTGCACAGGCAAGTGATGAATTTTATCTGATTGCAGAAAGAGAAATGCCGGATGAAGATACCTATGACGGATATATTCAGCTTGAAAACGGTGTAGGAATGCTTAGACTTCTGAGTGAGGAAGTACAAGATGCGATAGAAACTTTGCAAATAGATAAAGAGGATGTACAAAAGGAAGAGGTTATAAGTATTGCAACAGCCATTTTGCCTGCACATTCCATGAAGGAACTTGCAAAAAAGGTTGAAAAAAGGTTTCCTTCAAAGAAGATAAATTTCTATACAATAAGAAATGATTTCTTTGGAGAAAGAATAACTGTAGCCGGACTTTTGACCGGAGTTGATATAATAAATCAGCTTAAGGGTAAGGAACTTGGTGACAGATTATTATTGTCGGTAAATATGTTTAGAAGCGGAGAAGAGGTATTGCTGGATGATTTGACCAGAACCGATATTGAAAGAGAATTAAATGTCAAAACTGTTATTGTCGGTCAGTCAGGATATGATCTGGTTAATGCAATAGTTTCTGATAAGTATATAGAAGAAAATGCCTATAAGGCATATGAAAAAGGAGTTAATAATGAGTAAACCCGTAGTTGCCATTATAGGCAGGCCGAATGTAGGAAAGTCTACATTATTTAACGCCATAGCAGGGGAGCCTATTTCCATAGTAAAGGACACCCCGGGAGTGACAAGAGACAGAATATATGCCGATTGTACATGGCTGAATATGAATTTTACGCTTATAGATACAGGAGGTATAGAGCCTGACAGCAGTGATATTATACTTTCACAGATGAGGGAACAGGCTGAGATAGCTATAGAGACAGCAGATGTAATTGTATTTATTACAGATGTGCGTCAAGGACTGGTAGATTCCGATTCTAAGGTTTGTGATATGCTCAGAAAATCAAGAAAGCCGGTTGTACTTGCCGTAAATAAGGTTGACTCAATGGCTAAATTCGGAAATGATGTATATGAATTTTATAATCTTGGAATAGGAGATCCTATACCGGTATCGGCAGCATCCAGACTTGGAATAGGTGATTTGCTTGAGGCTGTAGCGGCACATTTTAAACATAAGGACACTGAGGATGAGGAGGATGATGACAGACCGAGAATTGCCATAGTCGGAAAGCCGAATGTAGGTAAATCATCTATTATAAACAGACTTACAGGTCAAAACAGAGTAATCGTATCGGATATTGCGGGTACTACAAGAGATGCTATAGACACTGTGGTTGTAAATAATAAACAGGAGTATGTTTTTATTGATACAGCAGGTCTTAGAAGAAAATCAAAGGTAAAAGAGGATATTGAAAGATATTCAATAATCAGAACTGTAACAGCTGTAGACAGAGCTGATGTTGTAATCCTTGTTATTGATGCCAATGAGGGTGTCACAGAACAGGATGCAAAGATTGCAGGAATTGCCCATGACAAGGGTAAGGGTATTATTGTTGCTGTAAATAAATGGGATCTTGTTGAAAAGGATAATAAGACTATATATGAGTACACCAATAATATAAAGAGAATACTTTCATTTATGCCGTATGCGGAGTTTGTCTTTATATCTGCACTAAGCGGTCAGAGACTTCAAAAGCTCTTTGAAATGATAGATATTGTAAGAGAGAATCAGACACTTAGAATACAGACAGGTGTATTAAATGAGATAATCTCAGAAGCTACAGTAATGCAGCAGCCACCGTCTGATAAGGGTAAGAGACTTAAGATTTTCTATACCACACAGGTAGCGGTAAAGCCGCCTACATTTGTTATTTTTGTAAATATAAAGCAACTTATGCATTTCTCCTATCAAAGATATTTGGAGAACAAGATCAGAGAGGCCTTTGGATTTAAGGGTACATCTATAAGATTTATTATCAGAGAAAGAGGAGAGGACGCCAAATAATGCTTAGAATTCTTCTGTTAATAATAGGTTATTTTATCGGAAATATTGAGACGGGATATATATTTGGAAAGCTCAATAAGATGGATATAAGAAATTACGGTTCGGGAAACGCCGGTGCTACAAATACTCTTAGGGTACTTGGTCCAAAAGCGGGACTTATAGTTTTTCTTGGAGATTTTTGTAAATCTTTGATACCATGTCTGGTTGTAAGATATATTTTCAGAGATAATGTCAGCCTCAGCTATGTATACATGCTTTATATCGGACTTGGAGTAGTGCTTGGTCACAACTTCCCGTTCTATCTTGGATTTAAGGGAGGAAAGGGAGTTGCTTCAACAGCAGGTATAATAATGGCTCTTGATTATAGAATTGCTTTTGTTTGTCTGGCTATATTTATCTTGATAGTTGCAATAAAAAGATATGTATCACTTGCATCAATAGTTGTAATGATTATTTTTATCGGTATGTCACATATGCTGGTAAAGACCAATTACGGTTTTACAGACGGAAGCTCACCGATGGAGTTTAGACTTTTGGTGGTGATTATCGGATTTTTATCAATATTTATGCACAGAGCAAATATAAAGAGACTTTTGAGTGGGACTGAGAATAAAATAGGGAAAAAGGTGTGAAAATGAATATTTCGGTTATTGGTTCAGGTACTTGGGGTATGGCACTTGCAAGACTCCTATTTGATAACGGGCACAGTATAAGGGTATGGTCCGCAATTGAAAGCGAGATAAAGGAACTTAGAGAAACCCGTACACATAAAAATCTTCCGGGTGTTGTATTTGATGAAGCTATCAGATTTGAAACAGATTTGGAAGTTGCTATGGAAGGCGCCAAGATTTGTGTGCTTTCAGTGCCATCTATTTTTACAAGAAGTACTGCAAAAAGAATGGCACCGTTTTATGAAGAAGGACAAATTATTGTAAACGTCGCAAAGGGTATTGAAGAAAATACTCTTGAAATACTTACAGAGCAGATTTCGGATGAGATAAAGAATGCAAATGTTGCGGTACTCTCAGGACCGAGTCATGCGGAAGAGGTGGTAAGACTTCTGCCTACCACATGTGTAGCCGGAGCAAATGATTTAAAGACTGCTGAGCTGATTCAGTCTGTATTTATGAGTCCGGTATTCAGAGTATACACTTCTACAGATATGCTTGGTATTGAGCTTGGCGGTTCGCTAAAAAATGTTATAGCACTTGCGGCAGGTATCTCAGACGGACTTGGCTATGGTGACAATGCCAAGGCTGCTCTTATTACCAGAGGAATTGTTGAAATAAGCAGACTCGGTACAGCTATGGGAGCAAGAATAGAGACATTCTACGGGTTGTCAGGTATCGGTGATCTTATAGTTACCTGTGCAAGTAAGCACAGCAGAAACAGAAAAGCCGGTATGCTTATGGGACAGGGAATGACTATGGATGAGGCTATGAAAGAGGTGGCAATGGTGGTGGAAGGTGTATATTCCGCAAAAGCCGCCAAGGCTTTGGCAGATAAATACAATATCTGTATGCCTATTGTTGATGAGGTAAATGCCGTACTTTTTGAAAATAAGGATCCTAAGCAGGCGGTGGATGCACTGATGCTTAGAGACAGGATATCGGAGAGTATAACGGGGATGTAAGATGAATAAAAATATAGATTACATGGCAACCAACTCGCTTGAGGATATAAAATCCTATCTTGGTACGGATTTAGATGGACTCAGTGAAGAAGCTGTTCAAAAAAACAGGGAGAAGTATGGAGCAAATAAGGTAAGAAAGGAAAAGAAAAAGTCACTTGCCAAAAAGCTTGAGGAAGCTTTTATAAATCCTTTTACAGTCGTACTTGTTTGTTTAGCTGTTGTATCTACAGTAACGGATATTGTATTTCCGATACTGCATATGTTCGGAAATACAAAAAAGGATTTCAACCCTATTACCGTAATTATTATTTTAACAATGGTATTTGTGTCAGGTGTACTCAGGTTTATTCAGGAGGGTAGAAGCGGTGATGCCGCAGAGAAGCTGCTTGCTATGATTAAAACCACATGTACCGTGACAAGAAAGAATAAAAATCATATAGAAATTCCTTTGGATGAAGCTGTAGTAGGTGATATAGTTTACCTTTCGGCAGGAGATATGATTCCTGCCGATGTAAGGATAATAGAGGCAAAGGATCTTTTTGTCAGTCAATCAAGCTTAAGCGGTGAGAGCGAACCTATAGAAAAGCTTGCCACGGTCTGTGAAAAGAAGGACAATATCACAGAATATACTAATATAGCTTTTATGGGAAGCAGTGTTATATCGGGAAGTGCCGCTGCAGTTGTTATAGCGGTCGGAGACAATACGCTTTTCGGTTCAATGACTTTGGCAATATCCGGTGAGTCTGTGGAAACAAACTTTACAAAGGGAGTCAATGCGGTTTCATGGGTACTTATCAGGTTTATGCTTGTAATGGTACCCTTAGTCTTTGTTATCAACGGAGTAACAAAGGGCAACTGGATATCGGCATTTTTATTTGCCATATCGGTTGCGGTAGGATTGACACCTGAAATGCTTCCTATGATTGTAACAAGTTGCCTTGCAAAAGGTGCTGTATCAATGAGTAAAAAGAAGACTATTGTAAAGAATCTGAATTCTATACAAAACTTCGGAGCTATGGATATTCTGTGTACAGACAAAACAGGCACATTGACTCAGGACAGAGTAGTACTTGAGTATCATTTGAACATAAAGGGAGATGAGGATTCAAGAGTACTCAGATACGGATATCTTAACAGCTACTTTCAGACAGGTTATAAAAATCTTATGGACCTTGCCATAATTCAAAGGACTGAGGAAGAAGAGGAAAACGACTCACAACTTCTTGATTTGTCGGAAAACTATAAAAAAATTGATGAGATACCTTTTGACTTTAATAGAAGAAGATTAACCACAGTAGTACAAAATAATGCAGGTACTATAAAAATGGTTACAAAGGGAGCGTTTGAAGAAATGCTTTCTATATGTTCTTTTGCGGAATACAACGGAAATGTTCAGCCTATAACAAATGACTTTAGACAAAGAATTCTGGAAACAGCAGATATACTAAATGAAAAAGGATTTAGAGTGCTTGCAATTGCCAGAAAAGATATAAAAAAGCAAAGTTGTAATGTTGAAGATGAATCTGAGATGATTCTTATGGGCTATCTGGCATTTCTTGATCCGCCTAAGGAGTCGGCTGCAAATGCCATAAAAGCTCTGAAAGAGCATGGCGTCAGAACGAAGATTCTTACAGGTGATAATGAAAAAGTTACAAAAACAATATGTAAGCAGGTCGGTCTTGAAGTAAGAAATATGCTGCTTGGCAGTGATATTGAAAAGATGGACGATGAAGAGCTTAAGAAAACGGCAGAGATAACAGATGTATTTGCAAAGCTTACCCCAAGTCAGAAATCAAGAGTGGTATCGGTACTTAGAGATAACGGACATACTGTAGGCTTTATGGGTGACGGAATAAATGATGCGGCGGCAATGAAGGTTGCGGATATCGGAATTTCTGTGGATACGGCTGTGGATGTGGCAAAGGAGTCTGCAGATATTATACTTCTTGAAAAGGATCTTATGGTTTTAGAGTCCGGAATCATAGAAGGACGAAAGACATTTGCAAATATGATAAAGTACATTAAGATGACGGCTTCATCAAACTTCGGAAATATGTTCTCAGTTTTGGGTGCCAGTGCACTTTTGCCTTTCCTGCCTATGGAGAGTATGCATCTTATTTTGTTGAATCTGATTTATGACTCATGTTGCAGTGCTATTCCATGGGATAATGTTGATGAAGAATTTATTAAGTTACCGAAAAAATGGGATGCTTCAAGTATAGGCAAATTTATGGTATGGATAGGGCCTACAAGTTCAATCTTTGACTTTGCAACATTTGCATTTATGTATTTTGTTTTCTGTCCGCATTTTGTAAGCTATGGAGTAACATATAATAATCTTGCAAGTCATTTTACCGGTGATGAGCTTAATATGATAAGAGCTTCTTATGTTGCAATGTTTCAGACAGGATGGTTTGTGGAGTCGATGTGGAGTCAGTCATTGGTTATACATATGATTCGTACAATGAAGTTGCCTTTTATACAAAGTCGCGCGTCAGCACAGCTTACATTACTGAATTTCTTCGGAATAATCTTTATTACAATTATTCCGTTTACACTGCTTGGTAAAGTACTGGGATTTTCATCATTGCCTTTATCATTCTTTTTATTTCTTTTACCATGTGTATTGGCATACATGATACTTGTAACAGCAGTAAAAAAGGCTTATATTCACTGTCACAAAGAGTGGTTGTAACAGTGAACAAAGCCCTTATAAATTATTTTTGTTGTAGATCCGCCTTCGGTGTAGCTACCATTGACCAGTTGGAATGGTAGATAACAAAGCCGGGAGCGGCACCTGCAACTTTTTTTATATTTTTCTTTTGGATGTAGTCAACTTCCACTTTTTCGGAATCTTTTGCTTTTGAATAAAAGGCTGCAAGTGCTGCGGCTTCTTCATATACTCTATCAGGCAAATCCTCTTCATTGTTTGATTTTAAAATTACATGTGATCCCGGTATACCCTTGGCATGAAACCACCAGTCATTTCCGGTAGCAACTTTAAAGGTAAGCTCTTCATTTTGATAATTATTCTTACCCACATATATATCATAACCGTCAGTTGAAATATAGTGATATGGATGAGATGTACCCTTTTTTTGTTTACCGGGAGAATGCTTTTTGATATAACCGAAGTCTACAAGCTCCTGACGAATCTGTGAAAGACTCTCATCATCACTTGAAACGTCAAGTGCGGTCTGTATGGAGAGAAGGTGCTCAATATCATTTTTTGTATTTACAATCTCTTCGCTGAGCGCCTTTGTAGTTCTACTAAGTTTCGCATACTTATCATAGTATTTCTTTGCATTCTCTTTTGCGGATTTGTTCTTATCGAGCGGAATAGTGATTTCTTTATTATCATCATAGAAGTTCTCTGTGGTAAAGGAACTCTCTCCTCCTTTAAGGCTGTATCCGTAAGTATTTAAAAGGTCTCCGTATACTCTGTAAATATCCTTTTTATCAGCATCCTGAAGCTGCTTTTCCTGTAAATCATACTTTTTACTGGCTCTTTCAAGTGCGGTATTTACAATACGGCGCAGATCCGAACTCTTTTGCCTGTTAAGTACAAAGGCCTCTCTGGAAGAGTAGAAATCATATAGCATATTGCTTACAGAATCATAGGATTCTTTTTTATATTCCTCACTGTTATACGAGAAAAGTTCAACAGAAGAAAACTCAAGAGCCTCTTCTTTTCTGTATACAATATTAGGAGAGAAGTTGTGAGAACTTATATCGTCAAGTAAATTCTTTATTGTATGAAAAAGATGGGTATACTCAAGTTCACTAAGTGATGTTGAAGGAGATTGAGAGGAAAGGGAAGCTCTTAAAACTATTTCCTCAGCTATAAGCGGGCTGATACCTGCAAAGTTCATATAAATGGACTTTGACAGAGCATACTCCTTTGATTTTAAGATCTCTGTAAACTCCTCAAGTTCCGTATTTAATAAATCTTTTTTCTTTAATTCATCAGGCAGGAAATATTCCCTTCCCGGAAGTACTTCTCTTAATGAACTCATATTGGCGGAGATTCGCTTGATAGAATCAATTATTTTATTATTTTCATCAGTAAATATTATGTTTGAGTGCTTTCCCATTATCTCCACATACATTTTTTTGTGACTGAGATCGCCAAGTTCATTTAGATGTTCAAGCTTAAAGCAGAGTATTCTCTCAAGTCCCATCTGAAATATATCGGTTATTTTTGCCGTTCCGATATATTTTCTAAGCAACATCAAAAAGGCCGGAGCAACCTTTGGGGCAGGTTTATTTACATCTGTAAGGTAAACCAGTGGAAGTGAAGCACTTGCAGAAATCAAAAGTCTGTATGTCTTTGCATTGTTCTTTACTGTAAAAATAAGCTCATTTTCTTCAGGCATTGATATTTTCGATATTCTTCCGCCCACAAGATTTGTATTAAGCTCGTATGATAAATTTGATATGACTATACCGTCAAAAGCCATTTTATTACCTCTATCCTAAATTTAAATCTTAATAGTAATTTTAAAAATACATTATACCACAGTATATCTATATATACTGCATTATTTAGAGAAATAAATGAAACTGAAACTTATAGATATTATGTTTTAATAATAATTATGCAACAAAAATATTGAATGAAAATTTTATCACTTTGTTAAAAAACTTGAACAAAGTTATTTTAGGATATTACAGAATTTATATTGATGTAGAAAAATTGCATGTATTCATAAGAAAACATAAAATTTCTTTATTATTTATATGCACTATGATAGAATAACAAATACGATGGATGAAAAAATACACATGTCAATGTATATTCTCCTTTATTATTGTCTGAAAATATAAGAAAAATGCTAAATAAGTCTGTACTAAGAGTTTAAAAACTCTTTTTTTACATCTTTGAGTTAGGTGATACTTACTAATTGAAGCAATTATCATCAATGCATAAATTTACAGAAAATAATTTAGAAACGAATATCAAATTGATTGTCTTTAGAAAGGAGGCATTAAAAGTATAGTTTACTAAGATTATTTTTCATTCCATATATTATTAGATTTTAATACATTTATACTAGAGGGGGTAATTATTTTGTGAAAAGAACATTCAATAGAATAGCTGCATTGATGTTTGCTTCTACATTAGCATTCGTAAATACATTTCCAAGCCAAGGGGCTGTTACAAAGGGAAAGTGGGAATTATCAGGTGATACCTGGAAATTTTATAATGAAAAGAATGAAGTCCATAAGGGCTGGGTTGAAACTTCTTCAGGATGGTATTATCTTGATCCTGAAACAGGAGATATGAAGACCGGATGGCAAAATATAAATGGAGTAGATTATTATTTTGACTCTAACAAGGATGGGGTATCCGGGCATATGCATACCGGATGGTATAAAAATCCGGAAGGCAAATGGTATTTTTTCAATCCTGATCCTGCAACAGGTGGAGGAATGCTTACCGGATGGCAGTGGATAGACGGATATTGCTATTATTTTGATCCTACACCGGGAAAAGATTGTGGAGTAATGGTTGTCGGTAAGACCACACTTGACGGATTTAAAATTAATGAAAACGGTCAATGGACTGATGACTCAGGGAAAGTACAGTATGTTGCAGGAAAGGGGATCTTAACAAGTAATTCCGGAACTACCGGAGTAGGTTCCAATACTTCTACAGACACATCAAAAGATTCCAAATCAAGGAGAGAAAAATCATCAGGGCAGAGACGAAGCCATGGTGGAAGCGGTTCGGGCGGATCATCAGGAGGAGTGGGGCAGTCAAGCAATCCAAATGAAAAGCCGAAGGCACCTGAAAATAAGGAAGAGAGTAAGCCAAGCGAGAAGCCGAAGGCACCTGAAAATAAGGAAGAGAGTAAGCCAAGCGAGAAGCCAAAGGCACCTGAAAACAGGGAAGAGAGTAAGCCGGGCGAGAGCGAAAAGCCTAAAGCACCTGAAAATAAGGAAGAGAGTAAGCCAAGCGAGAAGCCAAAAACACCTGAAAATAAGGAAGAGAGTAAGCCAAGCGAGAGTGAAAATGCTCTTACGGACGGTGAATGGTATGGAACAGCTACCTGGAGCAGATACAAGCTTCAAAGAGGTTCAAATATCGTTAAGGTAACTATAAAGGACGGAAAAATCGAGAAGGTAGATTCTGTAGTATATACAGATGATGATAAGATAGCGGGAAGCTATGAGAGAAAGAGAGATTATCTTCTTGAGAAATTTAAAGGACTTGAAAATGTTGACGGAATCAAAAAGCAGCTTAGCGAGAGAAAGGGCGAAATTTTTGATGCGGTCAGCGGAGCAACAGAAACAGCACAGGGACATGTAAGTGCTGTGGAGAATGCCCTTGAGAGATCAAAGAAGTTTAAAAAAGACCAAAAGGTTCAAAGAATTGACTATATTGAGTTTAAAACAAGACCTGACAGTGTTGCAACAGGTCAGAGCCTTGATCTTTCAAAAACAGTGCTTAAGCTTCATTTAAAGGGTGGAGAGGTAAAAGAAATAACACCTTCAGAGTTTGAAGAGTATGGAATAGTTACCGATCCTCTACATGGAAGCGCATTGCCGTCATTACTTGAGTTTGTGCATGTACATTTTAAGAATGCGGATTCTCTTATAGATATACAAAGTGAGATTCAGGTAAGAAAGAAACTTGGTAAAAAATATCCTGATAAGATAGTGATCTCATATGAGAGCGGAGAAACAAAGGATATTACATTAAGTAAGGATGAATATCGTTATACAGTTGACGCTAAGGGAAAGATAAAAGAAATGACAATCTACTCCGGAGAAGAGGAGCTTGGAAAGGCAAAGTATGACAGAGATCTTTCACAGTGGCGTTTCAATATGAAGGAGATAGAACATCCGGGATATGATGCATGGGGATATGATGTATATGCGGTAATAGTTGATGTATCAAAGGATACCTCGGAGATAGCATCATTTGCGCTTGAGACAAAGCTTATAAAGAAGAACTACTATGTAGGAGACAGTCTTGAAATCGGAGGACTTGAGATAAATGCAGTAACAAAGAACGGAAACAATAAGGCATTTGTAGGCTGGGAAGCATGTAAGACGGGAGGATTCACCTCAGATCCTGATAACGGATATGTATTTACAAGTGCTGATATAGGTGAAAAAACAATCACTATCAAAAAGAGCATAGGCGGACAAACTGTAGAAAAAACATTTACGGTAAATGTATCTGATCCAAAGAAACAGGCGCCTGCAAAGATTGAACTTTATGCAGGCGAGAAGAAGCTTACAACAGTAAATGTAGAATTTAATAAGTTTAGAGAGGCGCAGGGGTATTTAAAGATATTTGATGTTGAAATACCTAAAGAGTATGAAAACTGGACTAAGGATACTTTCACTGTAAAGGCATACAATGAGGACGGAGTATTACTTGAGAGCAAGGTAGGAAAGAAATACTCTGTACTTACAGTGGACTTTGCCAACTATAGAGCATTCCATGAAAGCGGCGGCTATGTATGGCTAGGATTTAAGTTTGTGGAAACACCACAGAAAGAGCAGGTATTACCGGCTGCAGTTGAATTATATGATAAGCAGGAACTTATTTACAATAAAACAGGTATTACAAAGCAGGAGTTTGAAGGAAGTAATGCACATTTAGTGCTGGATGTTACAATACCTAAAAAGTATGAGAATAAATGGAATGAGGATACATTTACAGTAAAAGTACTTGATTCCGATGGCATACAGCTTAATTACAGCCTTACAAAGAGCGACAATATCTTAAATATCAAACTTGTAGATTATCACAGCCCGCAGTTTGGAAACGGAAGTATAGGACTAAGGTTTAAATACGAAGGTGGTGAAAGTGAAGCCGAAACTATAAAGACTGCAAAGGGAGAGGCTCAGATGGAGACTTTCTTCTATAAGGCAAAAGTTTTGGTAACATATAATGAAAAAACAGGAAAAATTATAAAGGTTGAAGATGACGGTACAAATCCGGGAAATACCCATAACAGAGTTTACTGGAATATGTCGCTTGAAATGTTTGATAATCTTGTAGGAAGAACAAAGGACAGCGTGGATACCGTTGATGCTGTTACAGGAGCAACACTTTCATCAAATGCCATTAAAAATGCGGTAAAGGATGCATTCCCTAAGCCACCCGTATCAGAAGAGACAAATATGGATAAATTGGATCTGGTAGTGGACGGAAAGACACATACTTATTATTACAAAAAGTATGATCCTAAAAATACGAATATGACATTTATTGTAAATGGCAAGGATGTAACCAATAAGGCTAATTTGGTAGGAAATCCATATGTAACTAAGGTATACTACTATGTGGAGGATGATCAAAAACTTACAGGAAATCTATACGGTACTGCTGATTTCCCATACTCATACTTCTATTTAAGAGAGCTTTTAGCTATAAGAACTGCGCCTTCATTCGGAGGTGATCCTACTATAGGACAGGAGCCTACTCCATTGCAGATGATGAGCTTTGGAGGAAGATACGGTGCAGTAAGTTCTTCAAAAATAGGAAGCTATGGCAAATTTGCCACAGCGGCTTACACTGACAAAACCGAAACAGGATATAAGATTAAGGGAGTTAAAACACCGGTTCAGGTAGATGCCGACTTGTATGCAAAGGTAAAACTTTTGGCAGCTGTAGGTGCGGAAAATCATACAGCACTTATTCCGGCAATTACAAGTATGACTGCTCCGGATTCCGTTACCGGAATAAGCAGAGAGGTTACAAAAACAGAATTGCCTACTTATAAGGTTATTAATTATGATTCTACAATCTCTGAAATGAAGGCAAGTGAGAATACTCCTGAAATAAGTGCCAATTCTTCAGATGTAAGAGTTTCATTCACAGATCAAAGCGAGTATGGAAATTATCAAATAAACCTTGAAGGTTTGCCTGAAGAAATAAAGACTGATAAGAATGTACTCGGTGTAACATTTGAGGCCGGAAGCAGTAAGAGAAATGCTAAAGTTTTCGGATTATCACATGTTGACAATATTATTGCTGACGGTGAGCTTGCATTCTCAGTGGAGATGGGCAAATATGGTGGCAATTTAGCACATAAGCGTTTTGCTTCATTACCGGGTGATAAGATTTACAAAATTACATATTTATTAAGTGATCACAAGAAGTTTGAGATAGACGGATTGGAATTATATATTCCTAAGAGACTTCGCAGCAGTCATATACCGGCTATAGCATCAAAAACAGAGTTTAGTGCGGAAAACGGGGCAGATGTAACATTTGATATGAGAAAGATGCCTTATGAAGGATATGAGATTGGTGATCTATACTTCGGTTCAAAAGATAATGCTAAGAAACTTGTTGAAGGAAGCGATTATACATTTGATAAAACAAATGAAACTCTTTCAATAAAGAGTACGGAAAACACCGGTGTGGGAGAGTATACAGTGATCTTAAAAGATGCAAATAAAAAAGACGGATACTGCTCCACAAGCTTTAAGTTTGAACTTGGTGAAGTAAAAGAGAAAGAAGAAGGACAGGACAATATAGTAAAAGATGTTGTAGAGAATGTTACAATGTTCGGATACTATGCAAGCCTCAGAGTAACCTTCAATAAAAAGACCGGAGTTATTGTAAGTGTAGAAGACAATGAAACAAGCCCGGGAAATAATGCCGGATTCTGGTCAAATGCATTAAGAATGTTGCCTGATTTTGTCGGAAAGAAAGCATCTGAAATTGATTCTGTAGACAGTATAAGCGGTGCAACAGTGTCATCAGTTGCTATAAAAAAAGCTGTTAAAAAAGCCTTTGCAGACCAAAGTGGCTTTAGAATGGCAAACAGAGATATGGCTGCACAGCAGAGACTTGCTACAGACAGTAATGCCACAAATCCTGTAGAAGGAAAAAGAAATGATTCAGAGAATGATAGAGAAGATTTAACAATTTCTCCAAATCATGCAGGAAGAAAAGGCATTATGAAAAATAAAATCTTGGAACTGTATGATCCTAAAAATCTGATTGTTAAATAGTAAATATTTACTTTCAAGAAGGCGATGCTTTATGTGGGCATCGCTTTTTTTATTATTTTACCATTACAATATGGACATTGAGTTTTAGGCATTATTGTGATATTATCCTGTCTTTGACAGTTTCAAAAGTTAAAATGCCCTTTGATCCCAGTGTTTTACAGGCTTTAAGGGCATTTTTATTTCGTTTTGAAACTAAAAAAATAGTATTTTATTTTCCTTTACTTTGTTTTTGTATTGTTCTCATTTGACTTTTTGTTATAAATTCAAAATCTGTATTAAAATGACAAATCTCAT
>CAKAQP010000015.1 GCA_916720285.1 uncultured Lachnoanaerobaculum sp.
TTCTAAGAGTGTAGTAGGATAATTCCATCTTTTATCATACCCAAGATATAAGACCAAAGTAATCACAGGATACTTTTCCTTATACCTGTTTTCTTTTCTGGTCTGATTTACATACTCACTGCCGTCATATCCGAATACCCTAAGAGGCATTAACTTATCAGGTCTTGTCTGGTTCTCTAATCCAAACAATGATAAATTTATTTTACTGTTTTGCCAGTATTTTGCAATATCTCTCTCCTGCAGTCTGACACTGCTGCCTATCTTAAGCATACTCATGGGTAACGCATCTGACAATGACGATTCGGCAACCACATCTTTGCCGTCAAATAAAAGTACATTTAAAATATCAGCAAACACATCATTGTACTTTTCAAGCATCTTTTGAGTTATGTCCTTATCTTTCATATATACTTCCCCCTATTATACCAAAAATATTATTATTAGGCTGTTTTTTAATTAAAATTTTTTAATAAAAGGGCCGTCACTTTTGTAACAGCCCACATATGCAATAATCTATTCTTCTTTTCTTTTTTTGTATACAAAAACTATTCCCAAGCCCAGTGCAATACCCAAAGTTATAACTGCCAAAGGAATATAACCTGCTGATAAAAGTTTTGCCTGTGGCGCTTTTATTTCAAAGCTTACAGAAGCAATATCACTTAAATTACCTGCACTATCCTTTCCCTGTGCTTTTACAGTGTGCTTACCTTCTGTATAAATACTTAAGTTTATTGTACCGTCATCCTTAATTGTATACTCACTCTTATCAAGTAATTTATCATCCAGCCAAACAGATTCAATAAAATCTCCCGGTAATTCCGTACTTAAAATAATATTTACATTGCCCTCATAGATCTGTTTATCTTCCACACCCAAAATCATAGCTACAGGCTTTGTGGCATCATATATAACTTCCACCGGCTTCATTGAAGACTTATTTCCTGCCGTATCTATTACTTCAAGATTAAAAGTATATTTTCCGTCCTTATCTATTGACTTTAAAAATTTCAACTCACCGTTTACAAACTCAAACGGCTCATCCATTCCGTTTATAGTTGCCGACACAATAGAAATTTCATCAGTGTTCCATACCTCAATACTTGGTTTAAACGGCTTGTTTGTATACTGTCCTACAAGTTCTTCAGGCTTAAACTTAAATGTTGCACCTTTTTTATTTACTGAGAAATTCACCTTCTTCTCGGTAACATTACCTGCCATATCATATATGGTTACGGTAAGTATATAATTATCATCAATATATATAGGATCAAGATTTAATATATAACCGCCGTCCTGCTTCTTTGCCTTATATATAAGCTCTCTTGATTTTCCGTCAGCAACAGATGTAAGAGTAATCTTTGACTTTAATAGATCTATATTTACATCACTGTATTTCACTACAGGTGAGACTGTTCTTGCATTAGCAGTCAAATCTTCCACTCCGGTAATAGTAATATGTGGTGCTGTAGCATCGACATTAAACTTTTCTTCAAATCTTACCCGTTCCGATTCGGAATCCGAGTTGTTTTTAACAACCGCGATTCTGTACTCTCCATCATCATCAAATAATATATTGGCTCTGTGATTTCCACCCTCCGAACTCCATGTATATTTTGCATTTGAAAGTACTTCTTTTCCATTCACATTTTTATAAACCGATACGGAATAATTGTTCTCGTTAAAGTCGTTGTCATCTACATTTACATATGTCGACCTTGTGTTCAAGAATCCGTTTCCCCTGTTATTTACTATATCTCTGTTTATACTTACTGTATGTCTGACATTATTTATACTTCTTCTTGTATCCGTTCTTTCGCTTACGGAATTTCCGGTTCCGATAGGTTGGAAAAATTGCGGCACTTCATTTGATACATCTGTTACTTCTCCTGTTTGAACAGGTTGAGGAATGTATTGTATTTCCGTCTCAGTAGTTTGACTTGCATTATTATCTGCAATATCTCTGTTTGTAATATTATTTCTTATCACTGAACCGGATATATTTCTGTCAGTATTTACATTACTGCCGACATGATCCGTTCTTCCGACACTGTCTGTTCTTTCAATACTATCTGTTCTTCCTGCACCTGTCTCTTCCGTATTATTTCCACTCTCAACTATAGTATCTGCTGTAATACTGTTTGTCATCCTTGATCTTTCTATAAGCTGTACATTTTCATGTACTTCATGAGATACTTCAGGCTCTATAACAGGCTGTGACGCCAAAAAGAATATCTGATTCTTATTGCCGTTTTTTGAAACAAACCGTCTCATATCTGCATTAACTGTGTTTAAACTGTTTGCCCTTGTAATCTGTACACTTCGTCCAATATCAAAGTACACATTACTTCTGTAAAGGATTATATTCGCATTGCCGCTTTCTGCATTACTCAAATTTGAAAATCCTGTTCTGATTACCAAATCATCTCTATTTGTATTTGAATATGTTGCAATAGAAGAAGTCGCTATAGAAGAAGTCGCAACAGATGATGTGGCAAGAACCGGAGGTCTTGAAACATCATAATCCTCTATCTCAATATTTCCGCCGTTTAAAATTATATTCTTTATATTTTCAAAAGAATTTTCTACCAAAACAGGACTCCAGTTAAAATAACTCTCATCATTTGTATCACCCAAATCTCTTGGTGTCGGAAGTGTTAACTTTCCTTCCGAATCTAAGAATGATGAAACATTTCTGATATGATATCCTTTGCTGTCTCTGAAAATCAAGCCTATCAAAATGTTTGTAGACGCCGCTGTGGACTCAAAAATAAAAGATCTGAAAATAATTTGAAATAAAAAACAAAAACAAATGATTACTGCAATTAACTTTTTTTCTATGCCTCTAACATTCATAATACTACCTGCCTCCTGCAATTAAATTAATTTCTTCGATAATTTCAAAATTTGTATTTTCATTGTGATTATTTAGAATTTGACCATGATAATTTTTTAAAAGAATTGTTTCGTTCGTATCTTTATTATTTTTTCCGATATCATTTATACTTCTTTTTGTCGGTAATTTCCTCGAATTTATTTTCCTAAGAGGCATGGTTGTGTTTTGCATCTTCTTATCCACCATCCACTTTTTCTTTGAACCATAACTTAAAATATCACTAAATGCCTTTCTTACTCCCATTTTAAACCATAACAAAATACTTATAAACAACATGATGACAGATGAAAAAATTCCGCTAAAATATAGTATTCTATGCATCAGATACCTCCGACATTTTTCAATTTATTCTTTAAAGAAACGAAGTTGGAATTAAATTCTATATCAGGTAATTCCCCTGCCTTCATATAGATCATAGCTGATGTATTCACATCTTTCATATCTATCAACAACATAGTCGAAAGACTTATATAAGCCGTAGCATCTTCAGGATATTTTTCTATAATATCCTCGTACTCTTCAACTGCCATTTTATATTCTCCAAGAGCTCTGTAAATATCTCCTATCCTGTTTTTAAATAAAACCGTCTGTGCAGTCGTAGCAAATATCAGGTATCTTTCGTAATATGCTATAGCTTCATACAAATCATTTCTTGATTCTTTTTCATCCGGTTCTATATTCGCTCTTCTATAGTAAGCATCAGCAAATCCGAAGTATAACTCCGGTAAATATTTCTCTTTCAAATTCTTATCTATATAGGAACTGTTTAATATCTCACCTGCTTTATTTAAAAGCTCCATCGCTTTATCAAAAGGTTTTTCTCCCACCTTCTGTATGGCAAAAGCATTTGCTCTGTAAATTTTTGACAATGTGATATATATTTCCGCCTTTTCTTCCTCATTTACTTCTGTATTCAGGTACTCATCAACATTCTTCATATCTTTGACTATAATTTCCCAATCCGTACCTATTTCCGATAAAGATCTTGATAATGAAGAATAATATTTTGCCTGTGGATATTTCTTTATATTTACTTTGTCAAAATATCTTGCGGCTGTACCATAGTCAATATTAAACTCTGTATCCTTACTGTTGCCGAGAAAATAAATCTGTCCCATTCTCATCATAAGATCGTCATTATTACCCAAATTACCTGTTCCTGATGCAATCATTGCAGAAATCGCCATCAGTCCGTTCCTTGTCTGCCCAAGATCACAATAATAATCAAGCATCCTTATATACGCTTGTGTACTGTTTGGGGATATATTTATCGCATCTTGAAAAAGTTTTAAAATATCGGAATCAACTACATTCTCACTTCCTGTAGAAGCAATTTTAAGAGCCGCTTCAGATAAATAATTATTATAGACTTTTGATATTTCCATTTTCTCCATTCCGTTTACAACGATAGCCACAGAAAAAAACGTAAAAGAAAGAATAAGACTTGCCGCAAACAAAAATATCTTCTTTTTTTGTGTTGCTATATATGAATCATCCAAATCTCTGAAATGTTGCAGTGCATATGACATTTCTTTACAATCGTTAAACCTTTTGTCAGGATCTTTTCTTGTGGCTCTGAGAATTATCTTTTCAAGACCGTTTGACAAACTTTCATCCCATCTTCTTATAGGATAAAGCTCATACGGCGGTTCTGAAGGGTTAACACCGGTAAGAAGATGATACATAGTGGCACCAAGATTATATATATCCGTCCTGGCATCTGTTTGTCTTAAAGTCTCTCCCGCAAACTGCTCAGGTGCGGCATATCCTATAGTACCAAGACATGTTGTATCCGATACACTGTCATAATTATATTTTCTTGCCGTTCCGAAATCTATCAAAGTGATTTTACCGTCCGGTCTTAACATTATATTTGCCGGTTTCAAATCTCTGTATATTATCGGAGGATTCTGCGAATGCAAATAGTCAAGTACATCACAAAGCTGTATTGCATAATCCGCTACTTTATCTTCTTCTATAGTTCCTTCTTCAGCCAAAATATCGGATAAAGGCCTACCCTCCACATAATCCATTACTATTATTATGGTATCGTCACTTTCAATTATATCTGCGATACTTGGCAGGTAAGGATGCTTTAATTCTTTTAAGAGATTGGTTTCTGTTATAAGACTTTGTTTCATAATCTCATAATTTTTGTTTTTCTCTTTTCGCATCTCCTTTATTGCCCATTGTTTATTTGCCTTTTCATTCATTGCCAAATAAACAATACTCATACCACCCTGTCCAATCTTATTTAAAATCTTATACTTTCCGTCTAAAAGGCTGCCTATTTCCAACATATTACCCCTACTATTGAACTTTGACCAATGCCGCCGATATATTATCCTGTTCGTTTCTTCTAAGATTCAATGATATCAGCCTCTTAATCATCTCATTAAGTTTATTACTTTCACATCTGCCAAGTAAACTAAGCATCTCTTTTTCAGATATCTCATGCCTGAATCCGTCGCTACAAAGCAGTAAAATATCACCTTTTTTCACTTCTCCGCAAAACATATCAGGATTCACCCGTTCTGTAGCTCCGATACATTGCAAAAGTACATTCCTTTTCGGATCGTTTTTTGCTTCTTTCTCTGTAAGTCTGCCCTCTGCCACCTCTTTTGCAATAAATGTATGGTCGTTTGTAAGTCTCTCTATTTTAGATGATGATATTTTATATAGTCTGCTGTCTCCTATATGCCATACAAAAAATCTTTTCCCTGCCAAAAGAAAAGCCGTTATTGTTGTGCCGAGATATATACCATGTTCTTTCCCATAGCGAAGTAAACCTTCATTTTCAGAACTTATGATACTTCCTATATCTTCCCTCATTTTAGTTTCATCCCAGATACTTTCATATTTACTGTAACTGTATAAAAACCAGTCTGAAAATGCTTCCGCTATGCTCCTACTGGCCAACTCACCACAGGAAAGTCCACCCATTCCGTCACAAATTATTCCGATACAGACTTCCTCGCCCTTAAATTTTGCTCTCTTTAATATTACACTGTCTTGATTACAGCTCTTTTTTAATCCGACTTCAGTTTGTGCCGCCAAAAAATAATTCATATTTTATACCATGTGAAATTCAAATTCTTCATTTGATAAACTTATAATATCATTATCCCAAAGTTCAACTTCAACACTTGATGACACTTTTTCACCGTTTACCATTGTGAAATTCAGTGACTTCAAATCTCTTATAAAAAAAGTACCGTCTTTTCTTACAATTTCCGCATGATTCCTACCTACTGAAGAATTGTCATTTATGCAAAAATCAACATAGCTTTTTTCTCTTCCGATTCTGAAGCTTGACTTATCTATAAGAATTTTTTCACCCGTTCTCTTCCATATAAGAAATGCGTTTAATACATTTACAGACAGTCCAAGTAATGTCGTCTCTGCAAAGCGGTCTGAATTTTGTAAAACAGTGGTTTCAGCAAAATTATTTGAATACAATTTAGATACTTCCATCTTGTTATCAACAACGGAAACTTCTTTTTCCTTCTTTTTCCCAAAAAAAGAAAATTTCTTTTTGCCCCTTGCTTCTTTGTGACTTACTCTTCCTACATTTACAGGTTCATCCTTACCCGGAATAAGAAAACCGTTTTCAGGTTTTACATCCGAATCAATATTTGAAACCGTATTATTATTAACAGATTTGAAAGCATTTACGGGGGATTGTGTATTTACCGGAGTCTGTACTCTGTTACCGTATCCGGAATAATCTGATTTTAACGTTCCAAATGACTCTTCAATATTGTTTATCCTTCTTTCTTTAAAATCGGATTTATTTTCCGGCTTTGTGATATCGAAGTTTTCAATATGTTTTTTTTGTTTTATTTGGGATATTAATTGTAAGAATTTATTACAGGAAAATGATTCTTCATCTGAGAGTTGCCTGCTTATATCCGCTGCAAAATTTGCAGCCTTATTATTTTTAACCATCATATAAAGCAGTAAATTTTTGAAGAATTCATATATGCTTAGATTATTTCTTCTGTTATACAAAGGCAGGAGCATCATTTTTATATTTCCGTTATCTGTAAAAATATATTTATTTTCTAAAATCAGCTGTGCTTCACCAAGCATATATTCTTCTATATCCTTTACAGCTTTACAAATGTTCTCAAATACATCCAGTAGATCTTCCTTTGTAAGTTCCTCACTCAAATATTCATCCAAGTTTTTTAACTTTTCAGTTTTATACTTAAACTCTGTCATTGAATCATGCATGATTATATCTATTGGAAGCAAGTATTTAATATCATTATTTCTCATCATACCGATGCTTACATTGTCAATCTTTTCATTTTCTTTAACATTATATATAAGCTCAATATACTTTTCAGTCTCATTACACTTAAACATATGGACCTCCTATCTCAAATTTTCCAAAAATGAAACCTGTGACAATATCTCAGTCAAATCTTTGCTGTCTGCACTATAATTTTTCACAAAATCTCTCACAGGCAGTTCTTTCGAAATAGAAATATTATTTAGGTCTTTTACTTTATTGCATATAAGAGTCATTTTATTTGTTATATCAATAGCTCCATTATTTTCCATGATATGCAATGCTTCATTTAACTCGGACATTTTCTTGATTCCCTGCTTTGTATCATCGAAAACAAACACTATCTTATATGCAAACTTTGAAAAAGTATTCAATCTGCTTCCGAGGTCGAAATTACAGTCTATAATTATATGTCTGTATTTACACATTCCCTTTATCTCTTTAATAAGTACAGATATATCCTCATCACTAAGTTCAAGTATATCCAGAGCCGTCCTTGATTTATTGAAAAAATTTAGCCCTTCACTTGTCTTTAAAACACTGCTTTCTATCTTTAATGAAACACTTTGCTTTTTACTCTTTATTGCATATATAATTTCATCAAATCCGATATTTCCATCTCCGTTTAAGAAAATATCGGATGAATTAAGTATTTCAAAATTCAAATAGAGTGTCGGTACTCCTCGCCTTGCCAATCTCTTTGCATAGGCTACAGCAAGAGAAGTAGCTCCCGCTCCTCCGTTTACCGGCATAAATACCTCAACCAAAGTATTATTTCCGTCATTAAATTTATATGCAATATCACCGTTTGTACCGTCTGCCAATACATTCAATATTTCCTTATATATCTTTTCAGGCTTTTTAAATTTGTTGATTGTCTTTATATTGTTTTTTCTCTCTATCAAATCCCTGTCAGAAAGATATGCCATGCTCATCTTTTCACTGTATGAAGATAAGTCATCTTCTATATTTTCAGAAACAAGCATAACATCGATGGCCTTATTTCCCCTGTTATTATCAAATGAATCTAATGAAGAAAAAGTCAATATTTCTATCCTGTCCTGATAATTTTTAATATAAAAATCCGACAATCTTCTCCTGTAATCCTCATCTGTATCTATTAAAGCCAGTCTGATTTTCATTAAAAACCTCCTATTCTACAAGCTTAATAAATTTCCAAGTTCCCTTTTTCACAGCTGCCACACCGCTACTGTTAAAGCAGCCTGCTTCACTAAAGCCGAAATCAATAACTACTGTGGCTTTTTTATTTATATATCCCCACTTTTTTCCGTCATATACAGCGGCAAAACCGTTTGAAAAAGATTTTGCGTTCTTATATTCGGTCATTAACTCAATTTCACCGTTCTTATTTGCAAAACACCATTTATTATCCATTTTAACTGCTGCAGTATCATCAGATACAAAGGCTTTTGCATCA
Organism: uncultured Lachnoanaerobaculum sp.; assembly: GCA_916720285.1. Classification (GTDB taxonomy): domain Bacteria; phylum Bacillota; class Clostridia; order Lachnospirales; family Lachnospiraceae; genus Lachnoanaerobaculum. Next base: position 8,629 of record CAKAQP010000015.1, read on the forward strand.
TCAAAACCTTCGCTTCCCTTCATATTTCCGTCCAAATCAAAAATATGATACTTACCGTCAAGCTTTGCAATATATACATTCTGTGAAGTAGCAAAACCTAAATCATCCATTATCACATCATCATATATAAAATCTGTAACCTGTGAAAAATCATTTTTTATAACAGCCCATTTACCATCTTTTTTTACCGCCGCCCTCTTATTTGCAAATCCTCCTGCAAAATCATAGGTCAACTCAGTGGCTTTTTTTGCATACTCATCCATATAAGAATACTTTTCCCCGATCTTATAAGGAGCCAACTTGTTTCCAAATACACCAAGCAAATCCACTTTAAATTCAGGTAAAAGCTTTTTATATCCGTTTTTTTCTATGTAATACCAATCACCGTCTTTACAAACAGCGGCATAATTTGGCTCCTTACCATATGGTAATATCTCATCATATTGAGACTTTATCTTTTCACTGCCGTCCGACTTCATCAGTCCCTTTTTATCATTATTTGTGAATACATAAAATCCGTTGTAGAGTTCATCTATAGAGGCTCCGGCAAAATAGATTTCCGTATATACACCTCTAAGCTTGCCCTGCAATTCCAAAAAATTATCATCATTCGGTTGTCTTTCAAGATAAGCATTTACAACTTTCAGAGCATTTGCGCTTTGCTTTCTTTCCATATAGTAGTCGACGATCTTTTTTGTTATTTCCTTCGGATAATTATAATTTTCCAAAATCATACTTCCCTGTTTCTCAAATTCTTTATATTTCTTTAAATTGAGATAATCATCAAGAATCGCCTCTTCTATCGGCAGCTTATCCTTAGTAAATTCCAGTGCCTTCTTATATTGATCAAGAGCATCTATATAAATTTCTTTTTCATCAAAAGCTTTAGCATTTGACATATGTTCATTATAGTTTTTGCGTTCCCTTGCATTGCCACCTATTATATTGCCCCAGCCAAGTACCAACAGTAAGATTATTGCAGGTACCAATATTTTTTTCATTGTCATATACAACTCCTAAAATCCCAGTAACATACATGCTGTTACACCGAAAGCAATAAAAGGTGCAAAAGGTATTTCATCCTTTGTAGTTGCCTTTTTTGTAAACACCTTAAACAGACCGTATAATGCAATGGATACAAGTGATACTATCAATACACCCATTAAAGTATAAGTTCTTAAGTAAAATCCAAGTGCACCTACAAGTTTTATATCCCCCATTCCGACACCGTTTTTACTTATTGCCTTACTTATTGCAAAAAGTCCGCTGCCTATCAACATTGCAACAGCAGAATCTATAAATATTGCCAATGCCTCAATTGTATTTGTAAATACATTTATCAAAATAAATATGCAGGCAACACTAAGTATAAATACAACCGCCTCATTCGGTATTATCTTTTCTCTGTAATCAATTCCTGCAATAATTAAAGAAACTGATATTACAGTCAAAGCCTTAAATGATCTAAAAATATCGTAAGCGTAAATCCTATACAGGATGCCTATAGTAATCCCTATCATCAAATATGTAATTACCAAAAGCACATTTTGCCTTGAATAAATATTGCCATATCTTTTCTTGTACATATACAGTGTAACAGCATATGTTATCAACATAAAAACCACGCAAAAAATCAAGTTCGCCATCACATGTATCTCCTATTCTGTCGTATATAGTTTCAGCTCCATGCCGTTTTCTCTTGCATATTCCGTTGCGAGAATTATTGCCTTTTGCTGATCAATACTCAACTCTTTATTTCTTACTACAAGGTAATAATATTTTTTATTATATTTTTCAGCTGTAATGTTGCCTTCCCAGCTGAAATCTTTAAGTCTTTTCATATCTTTTTTTATCGCACTTAAAAATTTTTTACCGTCCTGATATTCTATTAAATCGGTATCCATGCTATGAGTTCTGGCTATATATCCTTCTTCTTCATTAAATATACTTATACTTTTGTATATTCTTGAATCCAGATTTCTCTTTACAACGGTATTATTGTAATTGCTTATCTCTTCACCTCTCTCTTTGGTGCTCTTATCCCATACCGAAGCCGGTATGTTCAGCCTGTTGCTTGGTGTTACTACCGGAGTTACATTATCAAAATCATCTGCTTCCCCCGGTATATCCTCTGCACCGTCTTCAAGTGCGGCACCTGCAACTGCTCCTCCTGCCTCATTAGGCTCATTAAAGCTTCCATCACCAATCCACGCTCTGGTGGATGCCGTATTTTTTAATACAACATCAAATTTATCTATAAACGGTAAAGGTATTCTCATCTTATATGTTGCACTTATTTCAATACTTTGCATATCCAAAAAGAAGCTGGATCCCCAATAATTTATACCGCTTTTTCCACCCTGTACTCCCAACTTTTCTAAATATCCGTTTGGAAAACTCTGTAAATACTTATTGGTCACGGCTCTACTTATCGGCATTGCAACGGCCAGTTTTACAGCATCATATGCACCGTCTTTTATTACCGCCAATATCCCGTTAAAAATCGCTTTTTCATCAGAGAAATAGTCGGTAACAGAAGTATGCATTGCCTGTCCTGCATCATATATCTCCTGTGCACTCTGCCCCACACTGTTCATTTGAGATAATATATCTTCAGGATACTGCTCTGTTCCTTCATCCAATATATTTGAAGTCACATCAGTTGCATTTTCAAGACCGTTCGCACTGGCATTAAAAAACACCTGTACAGTATTAAGCATTTTCTTTGTCTTATCGGTGAATTCACCGGCCTCACTTGATGCACCCTGTCCTATATTGTGTACTCCAAGTTTCTTTGCTATATAAGCATACTCGGATACCTGCTTCGCAGTTTGATCTATAGCATTTTGTATGCTTGTATATGCCCTGTAAACATTAATCATACTTAAAATAGCAATATACGATGAAATAAAAATCATAAGTATAAGGCTCGCTTCCACCGTAATAAAACCTCTTTGCCTGTATCTATCCATTAGTTTGCTCCTTAGTGTGGCCGAATAAAAATACCCAAATTAAAACTATTTATCCAATTTCCAATAATCATCCAAGCTTATGAGTGTTTCCATAGAAGCTTTTGTTGATTTTTTCAACTTTTCATAGTTTTCTTCCATAGTCTTTGCTTCTTCTTCATTTGACATATCTACAGGTCTTACACCCCATATTGCCATTCCCATTCCATAACCTTGATTATCATCAGCGGGATATGCACCTGCTCCTTCCGGGCTGAAATAGTAATATGCTATATATCCGGCTCTTACAAGTTCAGGATAATTTGTATTAGCGGGATCTTTTCTTGTTACATCAATATGTCCTTCTTCTTTTATAAAATCGACACCGTTATAAGTAACCTTCTCTGTATTGTCTACTACTACTTCATACTGTTGATCTGAATACATTTTGTACATTCTTCCATCTGTTACAAAATCATCCCATAAAGTCTTCAATCCCTTCATTGAATCCGGTATTTTTCCCAAATCTTCACTGTATTCCACATGCCAGGTTTCTTCTGCTGCTCTTTTAGTTGTACATTCACGTTGATAAAAACAAGATGCAAGCTCTCCTTTATTCTCTTCAAATCCTAATACAAGATCATTTGTTTCAAAAAAACCTGCTTTAGGGAACTCTCTGTCTGCCTGAAGATCTATACCACCTATGGTTCCCAAAGTTATAGGATAGTTAAACTTATTTTTCTTTGACTGCTTTTTAATGGTCTCTTCAACTTTACTTTCTTTTTCTGTACTTTCATTAGTCAAAGTATTATCTGTACTTGTATTCGACTTACTACATCCGCTTCCGATAATACTTGCTGTAGCCAATATACCTATAAGTAAAGTTCTTTTTATATTTTTCATAATCTTTTTTGGCTTATAGCCAACCTCCTTTTAGTATCCCAATACCCCTTTATAATTTATAGGATATCCAAATTTACCGTTTAAATTAAATTTTTCATTTTTTAAATTAAATGCATCCAAATGTATAAATACAGGTTTTATCTGCGTCTTAGCTTCTACCTGTAACAGTACTGTAGCCTCCTGCATAGAAAATCCCTCTCCTGCATAGTAGAGTGAACCCTCTTTACTTGCGTTAGTCTGTATAAGATTTCCCATCCTGCAGATTACACTTTGCTCATCAATTAAATACTGTATAGCCAGAAAAACCATAAGATAATCTTTATAGCTCATATTAAATGTACTTGCCTTTGTCTTATCAAAGCCATTAAGTTCAAGCTTATCCTTGCCCTCTCCTATACTCAGAGCATCTCCACCTGCACCTTCAAACTCTTTATTAAACTCATTTATTTTATTATTTATTGCTTCCTGTGCATTACTGTTTGCGGCATCAAGAGCACTTCCCACACTGTTCTTAAGTTTATCTTTAAGTTGAGTTCTATCAACTACAGAATAGATTGCATCTTCTAGCTCATGTTTTTTATCTTTAAAGAACAGTTTGATATTAGTATTTATACTATCTGTCAGTTGATTGACATTCTCACTTGTAATACCTGATGTCTGCATAACAGCATCTACAAGCTTATCACGGCTGTCATTTGTGTTAATAGTCTTAAATGCCGCTAGCTTTGCCTTTGCAACCAAACCTCCGGTTGAAACTTCAGCTTCCAAATCAGCCTGTATCCGGTCAAAACTTTCCTTTAGTGCAGCTTTAAGTCTTTCTTCCAGCCCGTCTCTTGCATCTCCAACCTGTGCCATACACCATAACACTTTCTCCTGTATAGGCGTCTGTATTGACGTTATAATTGTATCTGTAGACGTATCTACCATATTGTCTACATAATCCTCCAGTGTAGTATTGAAATCATCTTTCATATCATCCGTATACTCATTCATCTTCTTATACAGCTGACTTGCAGCTGTCTGTGCCACGGCTTGAGCCATACCGCTGAATCTTGATCTCCATACATTCGGGTTTTTATAAAGCGGCACCGACTTTCCCGACACCAAATCATTAATATCCAATGCGCTTTCAGTTAATGCTGCTGCAATCAGTAATACATTCTGCACTATCGGTACTCCAAATCCTGTCCAGCCTGCAATTGCGGTAGCCATTGCAAATGTCTCATTTCTTAGAGCACTGTCACTTGTATATGCATATATTAAATTTAACAAAAGTCTTATACCGAATATTCTTGTTTGTACACCGGACACATTTTCATTCAGTTTAGGATTACCGAGAAGTATATACTCCTGCTCAGCTCTGTAAGCTTCATTGTTCTTTTCACTGAAAGGTACTCCCGACAAAGTCTTTTCATTAGTGATACCGCCCTCTTCTCTGTTAGTTGTATAGCAGCTGAACATTGTCGTAGTATATGCCATCAGATAAAGCTTATCTCTTCCGCCTACCAGTATATCTCCGATTCTGTCAAATCCCGAAACCGCTTCTTTTGATGTCTTCAAAGCATTATCGGCCAATTCCTTATCACCACCGCTTTGTAGTGATTCCAATGTATTTGAATTCATTATCTGTGCCGCTTGTGCACCTATATTCATCACATTTGCTATTTTTACCGGACTTATTTGCACAGGCTCCGGAGTATTATCAACATGTGATCCGTTAATCATCTCATCTCTCTTATTTTTCTGCTCCGAATCACCTTCCGGTTTTGTCGCCACACTGTTTCTTTCAAGGAATGCAAAAAGCGGATCTACATAATACTTTCCGTCTGTGTCTGTCATACCGGAAGTTACCGAATCCATATCATAGCACTCTACTCCAATAAAGTTTCGCAGTCTTGGATTTATGTATTCAAATTCAGAGTCGACTACTTTATATCCCTTTTCCTCTTCATTAGTTTCAACTACCTTCTGTATCTTGGAAGGAATACTGTTTTCAAAATCCAGAAATACAAGTCTACTGTCTTCTGTAGGAATATAAGCTCCCAATGTATGTATCGCTTCCTGCTTTGACTCAATTTCACTGTTTATGACCAATGTATCAGTGTTTGTCAATCCGGATACATATGCTATTATGCTGTTCACCCAACCGTCATCTGTATCATCTGATGTTGCCGGATGTATCCCTGCATATTCAAATTTTTCCAGATTTGCTATTACTTTATTTGAATAGTCTATCGATCTCTCAAATATTTTTGTCATTTCATTGACATAGCCTTCAATAACCGCCTTTGTCTTTGTGTTATAATCCTGACGCATATCATTTTTTACACCCGACTCCGCCAAATTACCGATATTGATATCCCAGTTATTGGCTATATCTTTCAACTCCTTAGCCGCTGTCTTAAGTTTTAAGAGTTCACCTCGAACACCTTCAGCTTTCTCTTTAAGTCCTGTAAACCACAGATAATACTCTCTTGCAGTTCTCATTTGAGGTGTGGCAAGAAGTTTAATATCATTTTTAAGATCGTTCATGTACTTATCTCTAAGATTGTTTACATTATAGTTTGGACCCAGAGGAGCGCTTGAAAGTTCCGAACTGCCGTAATTGTCAGGTACAACCTCATTTACACCTGTTTGTTCCCAATCACCGACAAATTTTTTATAATACCATTCCGTAACATTTTTCCAATCTTCCTCCAAAGCTTTCAATTCCGCTTTTAAACTTGCAATTTCCGAGCTGTAGTCATTTTCTTCATCACTTTTACTTATATAACTTGCAATTTCACCATTTATTCTGGTTTTCTCGCTATTATAATGATCCTGTGCAAGATTAAATCTTTTAACTACAGTTTGAAATTCATATACCTCAGTCTTATATCGATTATAATAATTCACATAATCGCCGAATCTATTGTACTCTAAAGAAGCATTCCCTCTTGGCGTTGACATCCAATCTCCATATGATAAAGAACTTGTAACCATATGAAAGTCTGTTTTCAATTCACTTATATCATTTTCAAAATTTTCCATTGAATAATGAATATCTCCACCTTGCGCATCATTGTTACTGTTACGCCAATATTTATCCTGCTCAAGTTTTGACAACTTTTCCACCTGTACATATACAAGTGCATCTCTTGTGGCATATTGAAAATTATTGTCTCCTAAGACATAAATATCATCCTTTATCTCCTTTGGAGTCTTAAAATCACCTGTGGGATTTGTCAAATAATCCTCATACTCTCTTGAAAGAGCATATATTCTTAAGCAAAGATCTTGAATGTCCTTTAGTTTTTTTTCGTAATCTCTTTTATTTTCCAATACCTTTTGCTGATCCGGTAAAGATTTTAAGATATTCATCTTCTCCAAAAATCCATACCCTATCACCGCCGGTGCTCTAAACTTCATATAATCAAGCACCTGTGCCCTAAGCACATTTGCATTGGAAAGATTTGCACCTACCGCCTGACTTACCTCAAAACTTCCGTCAGTCAGCTTCATTTGCATAATATCTGAAATTTCGTTTCCACCGCTTCCTGATAATGCAATATCAACAAGCTCTTTTACCAGGCCTTGATCATGCAGGCCGTTGCTTTTCAATGTAGCATCAAAATACACTTCAAGATTTTTCTTTAAATCATTCATATCCTTTGAAATGGCAAATAGCCCATATGTATCCTGAAGAACCGAATCATAATAAGTCAATCCGGCATTAAGTGCCATATCTCCCGCACCCGATACTATATTTCCGGCAAGTATTATTCTGCCGCCATCAACCAAAACAGTGGTAAATATTATAACCACTGTTAAGATAAGTGACATAAATATGGTCAGTGAACCATGTTTGTTATAAAAGATTTTCATATTGTCACCTGCCTGTCCCACCCAGTTTATCTCTTAATGTCTTTAATTTATTTACATAGACATCGACCCTTTCCTTCAAGTTAAATCTCTCTAAAAGGAAATCAATAAGATCTGCACCCAGGTCGATGTCTCTGACAAATTCCGTTGCATTGGAGGAGAATGCATAGCTTGATTCCTTAAGTTCAATATTTTCCGGAACACCTACGTTTTTAAGTGCTTTACTCAATCCTTTAGGCAATTTGATGCCGTACTTGATATTGACTTTTACTGTAGGTGTTATTATCCCGGTGAACTCTATATCGGAATCTACACTCAAACCGCTAACCATGGTATATTTATATAAAAGCGTATTCAGTTTTTCTTCAAAACCGTTTCCTATTTCATCCTTACTTCTGAAAAAACCTGCATAAAGTTCTCTCTCTTTATAATAACTGTCAACTCCGTCAGTACCCGGAAAACTCATTACATCTATATCTATACCGCTGCTTATCGGTGCAATATATTTTTCGTACCCCGGGTATGCTCCGTCTCTTGCAGCTTGTGAGGCAATCTTTGTACCGGCAAACTGTACAAGAGTCTGCTCAAGCTTTAAAAGCCCTAAGATAAGCATTGCAATTATAGTAAATATGAATAACGGATATATTATTGCCGCTTCTACCATCAACGTACCACGATTGTTTTCACCTCGCATATCTCCTCCTCAGCTCCATATTTTACGGTGCACTGTTAGTACTGACAAAACCGCTAAGGTTATCCAGTATTTGGCCGACTATGTCTTTAAGCCTGCCATGAAATAAAGTTGCAAGTGCTATTATGATAACTATAAGTACCATAACCGCAACCATGTCCGATGCACCACGCTCTTCTTTCTTAAAAGCCTCAATGGCTCCGTTAAGTTTCATTGTCTGTGTAATAAAAAACAGATCAATAAGTTCAAACATTTTTTCCATTTTGTTTCTCCTCTCTTTGAAAGTTTTTAGTTATGTAAAAGCTTTAGTCGACTTTCAGCTCAAACATCAAAATCTAAGACCGGCAAACATAGGCACCATTATCAAAATAAGTACACCTAAAAATATAAGTCCTATAGGCATTATGAGTTTACTGCTTGCCTTTTCACCCTTTCTTTTTACTTCATGTTTTTTCTCTTCCCAAGCTTCATTGCTCATATCTCTAAGAAAAACAACCACTTCACCGCTTCCTTTTTGCAGATTCTGTATCATCATTGTCGAAAACTTTCTAAGAGACTTTATAGAGCATCTTTCTCCAAAAGTCTTATAAGCTTCCACCTCCTGAATTCCGTTACTAAGTTCCAAGGCGGTGTTTCGCATTTCCTGATACAAAATTCCTTCATTTGCAGCTGCCACCTTTGTCCATGCCTCTCGTATAGGTACACCTGCATTTACAAGCAATGTAAGCTTTGATAACATTCCAGGATAATCTCTTAAAAGCTCATCCCTTCTTGAGTTTATCTTGTCATTTAATAATTCATCCAAATACCATATCATCATTGCGCTTACCGCAACTCCCGCCATTACCAGTTTAAAATTACCGCTTATTCCCGTTATCATAAACATAAGTAGTGTAAGGACTGTTCCGAATGTTATTTGTCCGCCTCGCAGTATATAAAAATAATAAGGTCCGTATTGTTTTCCATATATTTCTGAAATAAGCTTTATCTTTCCTTTGGCATTTTTACTGTTCATATCAAAATGTATCAGCTCCATAAGTCCAAATCCGATATAATATATGTCAGACATCGGGTACTCTCCATCTGGTATTCCCGATAATATATCCACAAATTTTTTACTGAATCTGAAATGTAAGTAGAGTACAAACAATGCAAATATTGTTACCAATATCATTACTATCATATTTTTACATCCTTATATTCACTATTCTTTTTCCCATCATATAGGCTCCTGCAAACAATCCTATGGCAAATATCTTTACCATTACCGTAAAAGCCGTATTTGCCGCTGCGGACATAGTTCCCATTCCGCTAAGTGCAATCATTATTACAATAGGCATTACCATCATAATATTTAATTCATTTTCTTTTTCTGTAAGAATGGTCTTGATCTCCATTTCAATTTCTATCTTGTCATTGATTATCTTTCTGCTATCCCATACAACCTGCCTGATGTCTCCGCCCTGTCTAAGACCCGACTCAAAGGTGGCTGCAAAGCTTGCAACATCATCAAGCCCGCATCTGTTTGCAAAGTCCTTTAAGAGATCTTCAATAATTATATTATTTGTCATACCGGCTATTATTATTCTGGTTTCATTTACAATATCCGATTTTTCTCCATAAAGACTTAGTAGGTCTTGATAACTTTCTGCAAATGCCTCCATAGTATTCTTTCCTGAGGAATAAGATGTTGTAAGTGCCTCAAGCAGATCTCTAAATTCAACAAGCAAATCTCTTTGTCTTTTTTCTTTTCTGTATTTTCTAAAAAAAATTATAGCGGGGATTCCACAAATAATTCCTGATATTAAAGAAACACTGAATATTCTAAAGAAGACCATAATTACTACAAATCCAAGTACAAATCCCAATGAAAAACCTATAATATAATCAATCCACTTCATATGATATACATGGTAATCATCGGCATTTCCCATTAGACCGTGATTTTCTGTATAAATATCCGACTTACTCTTTAGTATTCTTTTTATCATCAAATAACTCCTTTATATCCCATGAGTTTAAGTTTAAATGTATTCTTTAAAGGATTCTTTGTTCTCTTAAGCTCTCCTACTACCTTATCCATTGTGCTTTCTTCACTTTCCTCAAATACATACAGAGGATTCAGTTCTATCTCACCGTCTTTTAATCCCATAACTTCCGATATCTCCATAGTCTTTCTGCTATGATCTCTAAGTCTTGAAAGATGAATAATTATATCTACGGCAGAAGATATCTGCTGACGAATAGCTTCAAGAGGCAGTCCTTCTGCACCCATAAGTACCATAGTCTCCATTCTGCTAAGCATATCTTTTGTAGAATTGGCATGTCCTGTGGAAAGTGAACCGTCATGCCCTGTATTCATTGCCTGCAACATATCCAGTGTCTCGGCACCTCTTACCTCTCCGACTATAATTCTTTCAGGTCTCATTCTTAGAGATGTCTTTATAAGATCCCTTATTGTAATCATTCCCTTACCTGATGAGTTAGAGTTTCTCGTCTCAAGTTTTACAAGGTTTTCTATACCGACTATTTGAAGTTCGGCAGAGTCTTCTATTGTAATCACTCTTTCTGTTTTGGGAATATAATTAGATAAGGCATTTAAGAAAGTAGTCTTACCGCTTCCTGTGCCTCCGCTTATAAAGATATTGTATTTTGCTTTTACCAATGTTTCTAAAACCTTGGCTATTTGTGGTGTAATGGATTTATATTTTATGAGTTGTTCCACCGTCATAGGTGTCTTTGAGAATTTACGAATAGTTAAAGTAGGTCCTTTTAATGCTACCGGAGGTAAAACCACGCTCACTCTTGATCCGTCCGGAAGCCTTGTGTCCACAATAGGATTTGATTGATTTACCTCTCTACCGGCTCTTCCTACAATACGTTGTATTATATCCTCCAGTTTTCTTTGGCTGTCAAAACTTTGTTTCAACTTTTCAATCTTTCCGTTTCTCTCAATAAAGATTTCATCCGTACCGTTTATCATAACCTCTGTGATATCATCATCCTTTATAATCATATCGAGAAGCCCCAGACCTCTTATTGATGAATAAAGCTCATCTGTTAAATTTACTCTTTCTTTGATTGAAATATAGACATCGCCCAATTGCTCACTGACCAGCTTTTCTATTTTTGAATAAAGCTCTTCGTCCTTTAACCTGCTTAAATCGAAATATTTAGATATGTATTCTCTCGCTTGATATAAAAAAGCTTTTCGTTCCAAATCGTTCATGTTGCTCTCCTTTAAACATAATATACAATTATATCTAATCCATTCTACGTAATAACTACAATTTGCAAAAAACTTTATGCCCCGATTATATCTGCCTAACAGCTTAGTGTCAATATAGCTTTTTCATCTTTGTGAATATTTTTTTCTCATAGCTTAATTCATTGTTTATACTATATAAAAGTATATAGCACTTTTTATTGATATGCTCCAAAAACTCCAGCTCATTCGTAAGAAAACCTTAATAATTTTCGACATGTAATGCCGGGTTAGTACAGTAGTTCTATAGACTATAATACAGATAAGCATGGAGGTTAAAACGAATTTATTGTATTGCTATTGTCGTACATCATTTTATAATAAGTATAAGCTAAAATTTATCATGAAAGGATATATTTTGTATGGATACAAAATCAACAAATTTATATACTTCAACGCCCGTTGACATCAACACATTATCAGAAACAGAATTAAATAATGAATTGGAAAAGGGATATGCAGATATGCAAGCCGGACGAACAAAAAACATGAATGAAGTCTTTGCAGATATTCGAAAAGATTATGGACTGTGATATAGAAAAAACACTCCCGGACTTTTGTTCGGGAGTGCCTTCGTATTAAAAGAAATATTGTTTATTTCATTTTTTATCTTACAAGACAAGGTTTCTTTGGATTAAACTTCCACCCCGGAATTAGATATTGCATTACAACAGAATCATCTCTTCCACCTAGGCAATTTTCATTGTAAAGTTTATTTGCCTTTATTACTTGATCCATATCTATTTCTATACCAAGACCCGGTTTCTTTGGAACTGCTACGCAACCGTCTACTATTTGGAGCGGATCTTTAGTAAGTCTTTCAAGACCTTCCTGCCAGATCCAATGTGTATCAAGTGCATTATATTTTCCCGGAACTGCTGCACCTACATGTGTAAACATAGCAAGTGAAATGTCAAAGTGATTATTCGAATGACTTCCCCATGTATATCCAAAGTCATTACACATTTGTGCAACTCTTACGGAACCTGCCATTGTCCAAAAATGTGGATCTGCCAATATAATATCTACAGCCTGAGACTCTAATGAATGCCCTACCTCTCTCCAGTCTGTTGCAATCATGTTTGTTGCAGTAGGGAATCCTGTTCTTCTTCTAAATTCAGAAACTATCTCTCTTCCTGAATAAACACCTTCAGCTCCACAAGGGTCTTCACAGTATGTAAGTATTCCCTGCATTCCCTTAACATATTCAACTGCCTCTTCCAATAGCCAACCACCGTTTGGATCAAGGTCTATTCTTGCATCAGGAAATTCTTTCTTTAAGGCACGAATAACATCCATCTCCTCATTTCCTGCCAAAACACCACCTTTTAGCTTAAAATCTTCAAATCCGTATTTTTCTTTAGTAGCCTTAGCCATTGCGACAATCTTATCTGCTGTAAGTGCCTCCTCATGACGAAGCCTGTACCACTCACAATCAGAATCCGGCTCGGAATCGTAAGGAAGATCTGTTTTATTTCTATCACCTACAAAGAACAAATATCCAAGCATTCGTACTTTGTCTCTTTGCTGTCCGTCTCCCAAGAGCTCGCATACAGGTACTCCAAGATGCTTTCCTAAAAGGTCAAGGCATGGTGCTTCGATTGCAGTAATTACATGAACTCCGGTACGAAGGTCAAATGTCTGGTTTCCTCTTACATCCGACTCGCCTTTTGAATCCAAATAGTACTTAACCCTTAGGAGCATGCTCTTATACTCACTTATTTTGGTACCTTCAACTATTGATTTTACCTCATTTAAGGCATCTGTTATTTTCTTGCCTCCGGGTACTTCACCTACTCCAATTTCTCCATTTGAATCTGTCAAAATAACAATATTTCTTGTGAAAAACGGA
>CAKAQP010000016.1 GCA_916720285.1 uncultured Lachnoanaerobaculum sp.
CTTATCCGATTTCATGGATCATCACCAGCACACTGTTTTTGATATACATGTTCGGATTCAGCAAAATGAAGCTCTGGTTAAAATCCAATATATATACTATTGATTAACAAAAAGGCTGTAACTTAAATTCATAAGTTACAGCCCCACTTTTTATCTCGGTTTTCTTACTTCTATACCTCTGGACTCTATGCTCTGCCTTATATTCAGCATTTGCTGGTCCGTATTTGCTATCACATCGGCACATTCCTTAAGCTGTCTTTCCACATCATCGGAGTCGATAAAATCCTTTTTGTATTTCAGCTGATGATCAAGGCTCGCCCAAAAATCCATGGCAATAGTTCTTATCTGTACCTCAACCCTCATAGGCTGCTTTTTCTCCGAGAAAAATACCGGTATCTCGATAATAAGATGGTAAGAGCGATATCCATTTTCCTTAGGCTTTTTTATATAATCCTTTACGGCAATCAGATTCACATCGTCCTGTCTTGTAAGCATATTGGACACTTCATAAATATCATCAAGAAATGAACAGATAACTCTTATACCGGCCACATCATCCAGATTATTGACTATTGAATCAAGTGTAAGCGGAAGTCCGCGCCTTTTTAGTTTTTCCACAATACTTTTAGGTTTCTTTACTCTTGATTTTATCACCTCTATAGGGTTTCTTCTGTTTTTAACCGAAAGTTCATCGTTTAAAACTTCCAACTTTGTCTTTACTTCCCTGATTGCACAGGTATACATCATCATGGCCTCTTGAAATTTCTGTGCCATTTCGTGTATTTCTTCAGGTATCTGTACCAAATCCGGAACTTGTACAATGGACTGCTCCAATTCGTTATTCGGGTTATTTGATATATACATAAGCTCTCCACTTCTTTTGCATACTCTTACCGGTATATTCCGGTTAAAATAATTATTTTAAAATATAATCTGCCGCTTCATCAAACCACGGTGCCTCAACATATTCCACAAGACCTGCATCCACCTGTCTTGCCACTTCAGGATCTATAGGAAGCTTTGCAAGTACCTTCAGTCCTTCTTTTTTTGCAATCTCATCAATATGACTCTTTCCGAATATCTCATGCTTGCTTCCACAGTCAGGACATTCAAAATAGCTCATATTCTCAACCAGACCGAGTATCGGAACATTCATCTTCTTAGCCATGTTTACAGCCTTTGCAACTATCATCGAAACAAGCTCCTGAGGACTTGTAACTATTATAATTCCGTCAACAGGTATTGACTGGAAAACTGTAAGCGGAACATCACCTGTACCCGGAGGCATATCCACAAACATATAGTCGATATTATTCCATACGGTATCCTTCCAAAACTGCTTTACAACGCCCGCTATTACAGGACCTCTCCATATAACCGGATCTGTCTCATTCTCTAAGATAAGATTTGTACTTACTACATTGATCCCTGTATTGGTAGCTGCCGGAATCATAAGCTGATCATATGTAACTCCCAGCTTGCCGCTAAGGCCGAATGCCTTAGGTATGGAAGGTCCTGTAATGTCGGCATCTATAATACCTACTCTAAAACCTTTTGACATTGCCTTAACAGCCATCAATGATGTCACAAGGCTTTTACCTACTCCACCTTTTCCGGAAACAATACCTATTACTTTGTTTACACTGCTTTGAGGGTCAAGTTCTTCCCTAAATTCATTATTTGCCATATTAAAACCGCATAGACTTATGTCTATGATTTCCTTTCTTACTTTTATGGTTACTCTATTGAGCACAAAGTAATTATACTAAAATAATCAATATTTTTCTATGCGTTTTGTTACATATCTGACTTTTATATATTAAATCTTCTCCACTACCTTTACATTGTCGCTGCCAAGTCTTTTACCAAGTATCATTACGGCATCGTCTGCCGGCACTCCCCACTCACTGCCAAGGTCTTTTTTTGCTCTTTCTTTTTTCAGATATATAATTACACTGTCATTTCCGCTCATCATACCTATATCTGTAAGGAGATTTCCAAGGTCCTCTTCATAGCTTTCCTTATCGGCATACTGTATCCAAAGTTCTTTTTTCACTCTCCCGAACTCTCTTACCGTATCTACTATAAGTTTTCCTTCCTCTTCTCCCGAAGTGTCAACTCTCCCTTTAACAAATACTTTTCCACCCTCTACAAGCTCATTGCCGTAGTTTTCAAATGCTTTAGGAAATACAACAAGTTCCACTCTCCCATACAGATCTTCCAGAGTGCATATTGCCATCATATCTCCTTTTTTGGTAAATCTTTTATTTACCTCCACAAGCAATCCGCCAATAGTGAGTTTTCTTCCGGACTCCAATGAAATATCACCGTTTTCATCAGGATAAAAATCAATACTTCTTGCATCGGAATGCTTCTCCAAAAGGGAAGTATATTCCTCCAAAGGATGCCCGCTGACATACATCCCCATAACTTCCATCTCATATTTTAGAAGTTCTTCTTTCGGATACTCCTCTATATGAATAAGTTCGGACACAAAGCTTTCCTTATCCTCTTCGCTTACCACATCAAAAAACGACATCTGACCGGGAATTACCGCTTTGCTCTCCTTAGACTTCTTATCTATGAAAAGTTCCGCATTCAAGATCTTTTCATGTCTGTTTCCCTCCATACCGTCAAGTGCTCCGGACTTTATAAAGCCTTCAATACTTCTCTTATTCAAATCCTTTTGCGGAAGCCTGTTGATAAAGTTTTCAAGAGAAAGAAATTTTCCGTTTAAGGTCCTCTCTCTTACAATCGCATCAGATACCGCTTTTCCGACACCCTTTATGGTGGAAAGTCCGAATCTTATGCCGTCCTCATCTACACTGAATGCTCCCTCACCCAGATTTACATCCGGAGGTAATATCTTTATACCCATATCGGAAAGGCTTCCCATATATTCAATCAGCTTGGTCGGGTTATCGCTTACTGAAGTAAGTGAAGCCGCCATAAACTCCTTAGGATAATAATATTTCAGATATGCGGTCTGATATGAAACCACAGCATAACATGCAGCATGTGATTTGTTGAAGGCATAGCTTGCAAAATCAATCATTTCATCAAAGATCTTGTTTGCCACATCTTCCCCTATACCGTTATTCATACAACCCTTGATATCCTTTTCTTCATTTCCGTATACGAAGTTCTTTCGCTCCATCTCCATAATATGCGCCTTTTTCTTGCTCATGGCACGACGAACCTCATCACTTCCACCCATTGTATATCCTGCCAGATCTCGCACTATCTGCATTACCTGCTCCTGATAAACTATACAGCCGTAGGTCGGCTCAAGTATGGAAATAAGTTGCGGTGTATCATAACTTACTCTATCTTTGTTGTTCTTACCTGCAATATATTTCGGTATAAAATCCATAGGACCCGGACGATAAAGTGAAATACCGGCAATTATATCCTCCAGATTTTCAGGTTTCAATCGCTTCATAAAGCTTTGCATTCCGGCACTCTCCAGCTGAAATACCGCATCTGTCTTTCCTGTGGATATAAACTCATATACCTTCTTATCGTCATAATCTATCTTTTTTAAATCGATATCTACATCATAATTTTTCCTTATCATCGCCAGTGCATTTTGTAGCACGGTAAGCGTACGCAGTCCCAAAAAGTCCATCTTTAAAAGACCGAGTTCTTCCAAAGTCGTCATGGTAAACTGCGTTGTAACCGCGTCATCCACACCAAGCGCAAGCGGTACATATTCTTCAACAGCTTTTTTGGATATTACAACACCTGCAGCATGAATACTCGCATGTCTTGGCAGTCCCTCAAGTTTCAAACTGTAATTTATAAGTTCATAAACCACTTCATCACTGTCATACAGTTCTTTAAGTTCCTTATTTCTCTCAAGTGCAAGCCCTAAAGTAATATCTTTATCCATAGGTATCATCTTAGCAATGCTGTCACATCTTGCATATGGAATCTCCATAGCTCTTCCGACATCTCTGATAACACCTCTTGCCTGCAAAGTACCGAAAGTGATTATCTGGCATACTCTTTCACTTCCGTATTTATTTACCACATATTCAATAACTTCGCCACGTCTTTCATCCGCAAAGTCCACGTCTATATCGGGCATGGAAACTCTCTCAGGATTTAAGAATCTCTCGAAAATAAGATTATACTTTATCGGATCGATATCCGTGATTCCAAGACAGTATGATACTACGCTTCCTGCTGCAGAACCTCTTCCCGGTCCTACTGAGATACCCTTGCTTCTTGCATAATTTATATAGTCCCAAACTATCAAAAAATAGTCTATATAGCCCATCTTTTCTATTACGCCAAGCTCATAGTACATTCTGCTCTTTATTTCATCTCTGTTTGGATAATCATCCGGGTAATTTCTTTCAAAACCGCTTTGACACAGACTTTCCAAATATTCCTTTGCAGACATTTGATTCGGTACGGGATACTCCGGCAATTTGGTCTCACCGAATTTTATTTCCACATCACACATATCCGCTATCTTACCGGTATTTTCAACCGCATCCTGAGCATATGGAAAAAGTGCCTTCATCTCATCTTCAGACTTTAAGAAAAATTGACCGCCCTCATATCTCATCCTGTCGGGATCAGACACTGTCTTACTTGTCTGTATACAAAGCAATATATCATGTGCTTTTGCATCTTCAGCATTTATATAGTGTATATCATTGGTTGCCACAAGCGGAATATCCAGTTCTTTTCCAATCTTTACCAAGACCTGATTTACATACTTTTGCTCGGGAATTCCATGGTTTTGAAGTTCCAAATAAAAAGAATCCTCGCCAAATAACTCCTTATATTTTTGTGCGGCTTTTCTTGCATCATCCTCTCTTCCTCTTGATATCAGCTTTGGAATTTCACCTGCAAGACAGGCTGAAAGAGCTATTATACCCTCATGGTACTCCTGTAACAGTTCAAAGTCTATTCTCGGTTTATAATAAAAACCTTCGGTAAAACCTTTTGAAACTATCTTTGTCAGATTTTCATAACCCTTATTATTTTTTGCCAATAAAATAAGGTGATAGTATCTGTCTCCCTGCTTTGCCTGCTTTTCAAATCTTGATGAAGGGCTTACATACACTTCACAACCAAGTATCGGTTTGATACCTTGCGCCTTTGCCTCTTTATAAAAATCTATGACTCCATACATCACTCCATGATCGGTAATGGCAAGTGATGTCATATTTAGTTCCTTTGCTCTACTTATTATCTCTTTTATCTTACAAGAACCGTCCAATAATGAATATCCTGTATGTACATGTAAATGTGTAAAAGACATATTTCTCCTCTGTTTTCATTCAATACTTATTATATTATATCATATTTTGGGAAAATGGAGAGTATCTGAATAAATCAATATTGATTATATTATGTAAAT
Organism: uncultured Lachnoanaerobaculum sp.; assembly: GCA_916720285.1. Lineage (GTDB taxonomy): Bacteria > Bacillota > Clostridia > Lachnospirales > Lachnospiraceae > Lachnoanaerobaculum. The sequence continues at coordinate 5,378 of CAKAQP010000016.1, forward strand.
ATAATTTATATTATTCTTCTTGTATTTTTCTTTACAAATGCTATAATAAATTCAAGAATATAAGAAAGGAGAAGTTTTATGGCACAGACAGTTAATGTAAACTTTCGTCTCGATGAGACGGATAAGAAGAGAATGGAAAATGTTTGTAATGAGCTTGGACTTTCTATGAGTGCAGCCTTTACTATATTTGCCAAGAAGGTTGGCAGAGAGCACCGTATACCTTTTGAAATTTCTGTAGATCCTTTTTATTCGGAGAGTAATGTAGCTCATTTACGCCGAGGGATAGCAGCCCTTAATGCCGGGCTTGGTGTAGAACATGATATTATAGAGGAGTAAAACTTATGCATAAAATATGGTTTGATGAAGCATGGGAAGACTACCTTTATTGGCAAAGCCAGGACAGAAAAACTATAAAACGTATTAATGGGCTTATCAAGGATATCGAACGCAATAATTTTGACGGCATAGGAAAACCCGAGCCTCTTAAAGGTGAATTCAGCGGATTTTGGAGTAGGCGTATCGATGATACCAATAGATTAATATATAGAATTTCTAATGGAGTTTTAGAAATTCTATCCTGCCGTGGGCATTATAATTAATATAAAGGGAGATATCACAAAGTATATATTTTTTGTGATATCTCCCTTTTAAACAATTGTCCGCTTATATATAATCTATTTGCAGTAATCATACTTTCCGTTAAGATTCCTGTATGCATATAAAAGCACATCATTGTCCACGCTGTTAAATTCTATAAAGCATATATCTTCTACATTAATTTTTATTCTATCATAAACTTTTGCATTTGATATATCTACACATTCCATGACTACAGATACAGCATCTAATTCTGAAACAAAGCCTGTATACATATCATCATACGAATTTATCATAATAGTTGCTATGTTCTTACTTGAAATTATATATTCGAGGATATTTCTGATAGATATTTCACCGTCAAAGTCATTCATTGATAGCGTTTTTATCTCTTTATCCTTCCAGTAATCTATATATAATTTCATTTTAGCTAAATATTCCGTACCGGAAAGACAAGAGCTTATTATTTTCTTTTTAAAAGCATAAAGACCTGCTTCTCTTCCTTGATCATCAAAAGCTTTAAATATACAGATATCGTCATTTTGGTATAGCAGATATCCTACGCTAAAGCTCTCATCATCTGTTGAGTATATTTCATATAGCTTTCCTATTTCCATACTCGCCACTATATTCCCGCTCCAAATCTTCAATCAAATATTCATCACTCATACAATGCATATCTGAAATCCCCTCACTCATCAGTTCGTATGTAAATGAGTGATAAAAAAAGTTTAGCGCTTCATCTAATGAGATATTTTGTTTTTTTGCAAACTTTTCTATAATACGTGCATATTTCTTTTGTAATAACACAGGATTTGCATTCATATTATTTCTCTCTCCATAAATACTCTAGTACCTGTTCATTCTCCCCTTATTCATCACAAATCCAAGCAGGGCACCTACTATACCTCCAAGGATATGAGTAAGATTTGAAATATTGTCCTGTACAAAAAAGCCTTGATATATCTGCTCTCCGATATATAAAAGTGCTACAAGAATAAATGTAAAAGGAATCTTTCCTTCTTTAAATCCTGCAAATGATGAAAGCAGTATAAATGCAAACACTACACCGCTTGCTCCAAGCAATCCTGAGGACGGGAATACAAAGAAATGCACCAATCCTGTTACAAGTGCGGTTGAAAGAATGACAAAGAGTATATTTGCCGAACCGTACTTTTCTTCAAGCATCGGTCCGATTACAAGTATCAGCATTATATTTCCAAGGAAATGATCAAGATTTGCATGGCCCAGTACATGTCCGAAAAATCTGATATATGTAAGAGGGCTTATAAAAGACGATCTGTATACACTGAAGAAAAGTCTTGTAGAAAGTCCTCCCGTAATAACATCCATTACAAATACTATAAAGCTCAAAATAACAAACCCCAAAATAACCGGTGAATTGAATGAAATTTTTAATTTATTATCCATATTTTCTCCTCAACTTAGGTTTAACTAACCTGTTTTAAAAAAGGGCGGATCAACCACCCTTTTTATCTACTCTATCAACAGCTTCAACTATGTGAATGCGCATCTTTGAATTTGATGCCCTATCTCCCTCTATGTAGAGTATATATTCAACATAGACATTTATCTCTTCTTCGTTCATATCTATGAGCAGAAGCTTTGTCTCTGTTTCCATATCCAATCTTCCAAAGGGAGTGTCATATATTGTTTTGTACCTACTGTTATTGGCAAATACCATCTTGGAATTTACCACACCCTCTTTGATAATTTCAACCCTGTTCTTATTTACTATTATTGTATTAAGGATAATTTCATCAAAACCTTGGGCTTCTTCCACGTAAGTTATTTTGTGTATATCACCATCAATATAGTGATTTCCTGAAATATTCACGGCAATAGGATCGTTCTCATCATATCTCAAATGAGAGCCGCTAATCTCAATATCTACAAATTCTTTCATAATCTTCTACCTTAAAACCATAGTAGAAGCCGCAATGCGGTCTCTACCCAACCCTAAGCTACCACTGGTTGTTATGCAAATATCAAGTTTAAAATAAAAGAATGATAGTTTACTAGAAAAATGTATCTCCCCACTATTCTATATAAAATAACCTTAAATAAAAAACTGATAACAATGCTCAACAAAGAATGCCTGTCTGCTTTATGTACACTCTTGTCTAGCCAATCCAATTTGTATGCATTCTGCAAAGCTTTAAATGTTTTTTAATCGTAACAATAGTATTTATTGTCACTAAAATTCCTCTATATTGACTATACCGGCTTTCTTTACTATGCCGGGCATAATAGAAGATGCAAAATCACTAAACCTTTCCGCCATATCACTGACATAAAAGTCATGAAAAACTTCACCGTCATCCACGGCACAAAGATTTTCATGCTCCAACAAAGATTTCAATTCTTTCGCGGTCTCATATGCAGGATTTACAAGGGAAACTTCCTCTCCCATAATCCTTCCAAAAGTCTTATACAGTAAAGGATAATGGGTGCATCCCAATACCAGACTGTCAATATGTCTGCTCTTTAATTCACTAACATATCTTGAAATAATCTCATCTGTAACTCTGTCATTTATAAGTCCCTCTTCTACCAAAGGAACCAAAAGCGGACAGGCCTTTTGTATTACTTCAAGTTCATTATTTATCTGATGAATAGTTTTCTCATATATACCGCTTGATATGGTTCCGCTGGTACCCACAACTCCAATCCTTCCCACCTTTGTAGTTTTGGCGGCAGTTATGGCACCTGCATGAATAACACCCATAATCGGTATATCAATCTCTGTCTTTAATATGTCAAGCGCAAAAGCACTGGCGGTATTGCACGCAATCACAATAGCTTTTACATTTTTTGTCTGTAAAAATTTTACAATCTGTCCGGAGTATTTGATAATAGTATCTCTTGACTTGGAGCCGTATGGAACTCTTGCCGTATCTCCAAAATAAACAGTACTTTCATTTGGCATCTGCGACACTATTTCCCTTGCTACCGTAAGCCCTCCGACACCCGAATCAAATATTCCTATAGGTAAATTCAAGAAAAATCACCTTCTCTCAAAAGCCAAATCAATAAGTTTGTCAATCAGCTCTTTCTTTCCGATACCTGCAGCCTCAAATAACATAGGATACATACTTATTGCGGTAAATCCGGGCATTGTATTTATCTCGTTAAATACAATCTCTCCGTCTTCCCTTGCAAAGAAGTCCACTCTTGAAAGTCCAAATCCGTCCAAAGCTGTAAAAATCTTTTTTGCACACTCAGGAAGTTTTTCTCTTACTCCGTCGGGAAGCTTTGAATCAAGCAATGTAAGTGAATCAAGCTTATATTTTGCATCGTAATCATAAAATGTTGCCGCAGATTTTATCTCACCCACTCCGCTTGCCATTACATCTCCCGGTTTACCAAGCACTCCACATTCCACCTCATGTCCAACTATAGTCTCTTCCACAAGAACTTTTCTGTCATGATTTAGAGCTTCTCTTATTCCGTTTTCCAGTTCCTCTCTGTTTGAGGCTTTTGATACACCTCTTGAAGAACCGGCATTTGAAGGCTTTACAAATACAGGATAATCAAATCTGTTTTCAATCCTCTTTATTACTCCTTCAAAATCCTTCCTCGCTTCATAGTCAAGTACCGGCTCATATGCGGCCTGTCTTATACCGAGCTTGTCAACTACAAGTTTTGTATAGAGCTTGTCCATACCTACGGCACTGGCCAAAACTCCACATCCTACATAGGGAATCTTTGCAAGTTCCAACAGCCCTTGAATAGTACCGTCTTCACCATAAAGTCCATGTAGCACAGGGAATACCACATCCATATGAATTTCTTTATATTCCCCATCTGTCTCTACTATTATACACTTTTTTGTTGCATCAGGCAAAATAAATGCACTTGTTCTTGAATTAATCCAACTTCCGTCTTCCATTGAAGATATATTCTCAACCTTGAGCCATTTACCTTCCTTGGTGATACCGATTAAAATGAGCTCATATTTATCAGTATCCACCTGTTTTGATATATTGGTTGCAGATATTACAGATATCTCATGTTCAGAGGACTGTCCCCCGAATATTATCACTAATTTCCTCATTATTTTGTAGATGTTTCCTTGATCTTTTTGGAAACATTGACCTCCTGATTATTTATATGCTCGGCAATGATTCTCTTAGCCTCCGACTTATCTCTACTCTTTAGCGCCTTTAATATCATCTCATGCTCTTCCATAAGCTGATTTCTTGTCGCTTCAGCCTTTACATACTCAAGTCTGTAACGATACATCTGCTCACGTAGATTATTTATCATCTGTACCAGCTTATCATTGCCTGTGCTTGTAAATATTATATCATGAAATTTCTCATCTGCACGTGCAATATCAATAATATCTTTATTTTTTATTGACTCAACAAATTCCTCTTCAGCCTGCTCAAGCTCATTTAGCTCCTCATCCGTAATCTTTGTACATGAAAGTTCTATTGCAAGCTCCTCCAAGGCTCTTCTCACTTCCAGAGTATCTCTAAGATTCTTTTCGGTAATCCCTGCAACCTCTGCACCCTTTCTCGGAATCATAAGCACAAGACCTTCAAGTTCAAGCATTCTTATAGCTTCTCTTATAGGTGTTCTTGACACTCCGAGCTTCTTTGAGAGAGCTATCTCCATAAGTCTCTCACCCGGCTGCAACTCTCCTCTTAGAATTGCCTGTCTTAAAGTTTTAAAAACCACATCTCTCAGTGGCATATATTCATCTCCGTCTGCATGCGAAAAAGCTGTCATTGTATCCTCCATATATCTTTCTATAGCGTATTTGTAATCTGTATATAGTTTATTCTGTCGTCTTTTTCAAATATTTCTTTGGTCTTTATTATATCTTCATCATTTTCATATATGCCGAATATTGCAGTTCCGCTTCCGCTCATAAGAGCTCCAAGACAATTGTTATCAATCATCTTTTGCTTTATATCCGCTATTAAAGGCAAAAGTTTTATAGAAGGTACCTCCAAAATATTATCAAGTCGCTTTGCAATTTTTTCTATCTTTGTCTTATCGGCTTCACCACTCTCTATAACCGAAACCATTTCACTTACATCTTTATGTTTAAAACCTGCCTTATTAAGTCCTTCTATATCAAGACTCTCATATACTTTTTTTGTGGAAAGACCGGCTTTCGGTTTTACTATTAAGAGTTTCATTTTCGGTAAGGGGCTTAACCGCCTAAGCTTTTCTCCGATTCCACTTGCCAGTACCGTCCCTCCCATTATACAAAAAGGTATATCCGCACCGAGGCTTGCTCCAAGCTCCAAAAGTCTCTCATCACTTACACCGAGTTTAAAAAGCTCATTTACCGCTTTTAATGTAGCCGCCGCATCTGCACTTCCCCCTGCCATGCCTGCTTCCATCGGGATATTCTTCTCCAGCAAAACCTCCACTCCGAATGTCTTTCCGGTTTCCCTTTGCAAAAGCGCTATGGCCTTGTATATAAGATTGGTCTCATCCATTGCCAAATCCGTATTGTATGATTTGAGTAATATCTTTTTTTCTTCAAGTTCTTTTATTTCAAGTACGTCAAATATATCAACATTTGTCATAACCATTTCTACTTCATGGTAACCATTATCTTTTCTTCTCAGTACATCCAAGCATAAATTAATTTTTGCAAATGCCCTTACTTTCATTCAATAAACCTCTGTATTTTACTGCCCCTAAAAACATTGTTCCTAAAATTATACATTAAAATTTGTATAAAAACAACAGTTAGGTTTTTCTAACCTACATATGCAACTAAACATCACTCTATTAAAATCCTACTTTTTGCTGAAGCTTTCATTTATTATCACACCAAGTTTTTTAGCAAAATTAATCGATGCTATGTTTGATTTGTCTATTTGTGCATATACATCAATTATTTTTAACGACTCTCTTAAGTAATCCAGTAAGTACCTGCAAACTTTAAGTGTATATCCGCATCTTCGGTATTTTTCTTCAGTCATATATGAAATATAACATTTTCCGTCTTTATTGTAAAACCCTGCCATGCCCATGAGCTCATTATCATTTTCAAATACATATAAGCCATAGCCGTAGAAATCATAGTGAAGGGAAATATATTCCAGTAAGTCATTTTTTGTTTTAAAAGGAAATTCCTTAAAACAGGATAAAATTTCAAAGTCGCCCAGTCTCATCTCACGAATATTTATACCTTCCACTTTGCCTATATCAAAAGGCATACCAAAAGTTCTGTAGGCAACCTTCTTTATATATTCCTCATCAATGTCTTCAAGACTTTCCACCGCATATTTTGAAACCGATATATCTATATCTTCTTTACCGAGTATAGCAATAGTGGCTTTGTGAGAGTTAAATGCCTCCCACAAAGCCACATTTTCATCTGATATCAATATATCACAATGCTGTCCTGAAACATTAACACTTTTCAGGAGCTTCATAAGTCTCGCCGAATGTATCCACTGTCATAGTTGCAATCTTCTGCTCTGTATTCGGTCTGTCATTGTAATCTGTATCTGCAGCCGCTATTTTATCCACTACATCCATTCCCTCGATTACCATTCCGAATGCAGCATATGCTCCGTCTAAATGAGGTGCATCCTGATGCATTATAAAGAACTGTGAACCTGCCGAATTTGGGCTCATAGCTCTTGCCATTGATATAACTCCTCTGCTATGTGCCAAGTCATTTTGGAATCCGTTCTGATTAAACTCGCCCTTGATTTGATAATCCGGACCACCCATTCCGTTTCCCTGTGGGCATCCGCCCTGTATCATAAATCCTGAAATTACTCTGTGGAATGTAAGTCCGTCATAGAACTTCTCATTGATCAGGCTGATAAAGTTTCTTACAGTGTTTGGAGCCACCTCAGGATAAAGTTCGATTTTGATTACTGAGCCATCTGTCATTGTTAATGTTACTATTGGGTTTTTCATGTTTTCTCTCCTTTATAATCCCAATAAAGTCACCCGAATGTATGCATCCTTGTGACTTTATTTATAGGACCTCTACGGTCATTCATTTATCTGTATTTTATCATATCTCTACTTATTTTTGTATAAAAAAGTATTATATTTTATTGTATTTTTTATTTTATCTATTAATTATTTTACTATTTCTACCTGCATTGTATTTGTATATTTTGCAGGTCCTCTCTCAATTTTCTCAGGTATGATGCCTGCTGTAATTACTACAAGATCATTTTCTTTAATGTATTTTCCTGACTTTAATGTCTCAACTGAAGATGATATAAGCTCATCTGTAGTATCCGCTCTCTTTGCCCATACAGGAACTACACCGTAGAAAAGCTGCATCTGACGAACCGTTGAAATACTTGGGCTCATTCCGTAAACAGGTATACTTGATCTCCACTTTGAAAGCATTCTTGTGGTAAATCCTGTAATGGAAGGTGCGATTATTGCCTTAGCATCCAATTGGTCTGCTGTATATACTGCAGCATAGCCGACCTGATTTGAAATATTCTTCTTGTCCATCTTATTTACTTTTCTGCCTCTGTAAAGTGCATGATCAAGATGTATCTCCGTCTCTTTTGCTATCTTTACCATCATCTTGAGAGCTTCAAGAGGGTACTTACCCATTGCGGACTCACCTGAAAGCATTATTGCATCGGTACCGTCATATATGGCATTTGCAACGTCTGAAACCTCGGCTCTTGTAGGTCTTGGATTTCTTATCATTGAATCAAGCATCTGTGTAGCTGTAATTACAGGCTTTCCTGCTACAGAACATTTTTCAATAAGCTTTTTCTGTATAAAAGGCAATTTTGCGGCATCTATCTCAACACCCATATCACCTCTTGCAACCATGATACCGTCGCTTGCTTCGATGATGTCGTCCATGTTGTCGATGCCTTCCTGGTTTTCAATCTTTGAAATAATCTGGATAGTTGAACCCTTCTCCTTTAATATTTCTCTAATCTGACGAACTGCATCTCCGTTTCTTATAAAAGAAGCCGCAATAAAGTCAAATCCGTTGTCACAGGCAAACTTTACATCTTCAATATCCTTCTGTGTAAGTGCAGGCAACTTTATAGAAACTCCCGGTACATTCACACCCTTTTTCTCTCCAAGCTCACCGCCGTTTAGAATTTTGGTATGTATATCTGATCCTTCAACAGATATTACCTCAAGCTCGATAAGACCGTCATCTATAAGTATCCTGTCTCCCGCCTTTACATCATCGTTAAGACCGCTGTAATTGATAAAGCCTTTCTTATCATTTCCTACACATTCGTTTATTGTGAGTGTATATTCATTTCCCGCTACTAATGTTACCTTCTGACCGCCTTCAAGTAAACCTGTTCTTATTTCAGGACCCTTTGTATCAAGAAGAGCCGCAACCTGCTTTCCGGTCTCTTCTCTTACTTCTCTCAGTATATTCAGTCTGCCCAGATGCTCCTCATAATCACCATGTGAAAAATTGAATCTGGCAACATCCATTCCTGCCATCACCATATCTTTCATAAGTTTTTTATCGTTTGTGTTTGGACCCATAGTACAGATAATCTTTGTTCTCTTCATTTCTTTTCCTCTTTATTTTTATAAGCGTAAATACTACCACTCATTTTTAAATGTATCAAGATATATTTAAAAATAAACGGCAAACCAATAATACTTCAAAATATGTATGTAGACTCTATTCCACATGAATATGTGTATATAAATGATCTGAGCAATACTCCAAATTTCCCTTACATTTAGAACAGAATCTAAACTCCAATGTGTCATCATCTTTTTCGGTTCTTCCACAAACCGCACATTTGTGTATAGACTCCCCTGCCGGTCTTATCTTGGCCGCCTTTTTAAATTTCACCTGTCTGGCTACATTCTTCGGAGATATTCTATACCAATTTCTTGTTAATAAATAGAATATTACAAAGTTTAGAAGGCTGAGTCCTATGGATGCCTTTGTAATGACGCCACCCATTATAAAGCTATATGCTTCAATAAGTAAATATACAAAAGCCAAATATTTTGCCTTTATCGGTAATACAAAGTATACATAAAAGCTCATCTCAGGATAAGTTACGGCAAAAGCCAAAAATATCGACATATTAAGGCTGTCCGGTGTTAAAGGATAATAACTTACAAAATCTCCATATATTGCATATAGTACAAATGCTCCGACTATAAGCAAGAAATATCCCATGAACATATATAGGTTAAATCTAAAACTTCCCCAAACTCTTTCAAGATTGCTTCCGAGATTATAATACAAGTACAGCATTATAGCTCCGAAAAATATACTTTGATCCGGTGCATACAATGTCCATGTAAGAATTCTCCACACCTGTCCCGAAAGTATTTTAGGTATATCCAGTGACAAATAATTATAATATATTTCTATATTTATCAAAGATATGGCAAAACCTATACTATATAATACAGTCAGATACAACATCAAATTTTTGATAGCATATCTGCCGATTTTTCTTTCCAATTTTTCTAAAAAACCCATCTTTCTCCTTTCTAACATCTATCTTTTTTGATGGACTTTATATATCAAAGCTTTCCGCCTGATAATACGCGCCTATTATAACATTTATACTACTTGTATGTAAATGATTTGAGTTTTAGTATACACCTAAAAATATTTTTGTTGACATAAGAAAATTTTTGTATTAGAATTCAGAAAAATAATCAAACCGTTGATATGGAGATAAAGTTAGTCATGACTTCACAGAGAGTCCGGGAAGGTGCGAGCCGGATAAGAAACAGTCTAGCAAATGGACCATGGAGGGTGTAGTCAAATGCTTCGGCAAAGTATACTACAACGTACGCATACGTCAGTTGCAAGGGATATGTAGGTATCTTAAAGTGCACAGGTCATACTGTGAATCAAGGTGGCACCGCGATTTTTTATTGTTGAAATTTCGTCCTTGACAAATATCAGCCTTTTTAGGTTTTTATTTGTCAGGGACTTTTTTATTTACTCAGGAGGACTTATGGTTTTTATATTAAAAGCAGGCATCAGCGAAGAAGCAATACAAAACTTTAGAAAAGAATTTGAAGATATAGGATTTGATACAATATACGCACCCGGAACAGAACATACAGCAGTTTGCTTAATCGGGAACACTTCAAAAATAGATATGGATACTATTGTGGCAACTCATCCGATAGTTGACTATGGAAAAAGGGTTACAGAAATCTATAAAGCGGCAGGAAGAACCGTTCATCCTGATGACACCGTCATAAAGGTAAATGATATCAGTATAGGTACCGGAACATTTACCGTTATTGCAGGCCCTTGCAGTGTGGAAACAAGAGAACAGATTACAATGGTTGCAAGAAGTATCAAAACAAGTGGAGCTGTAATACTTCGTGGAGGCGCATTTAAACCCAGAACTTCTCCTTATGCTTTCCAGGGACTCGGCAAGGAGGGTATCGACTTTTTGGAGAGTGCCAAGGCCGCAGTAAATATTCCGATTATCTCTGAGGTAATGAATCAGACACAGTTACCGCTGTTTGAGAATGTTGACATTATTCAAATCGGTGCAAGAAATATGCAAAACTTTGATTTGCTTAAGGAAGTCGGAAAGTTAAAAAAGCCTATACTTTTAAAGCGTGGGCTTTGCAACACTGTTGAGGAGTTCCTTATGAGTGCCGAGTATATCATGGCATCAGGAAACGAAAATGTCATACTTTGTGAGCGAGGTATCAGAACATTTGAAACAGCCACAAGAAATACTTTGGATCTTGGAGCAGTCGCACTTTTAAAAGAGAAAACTCATCTTCCGGTGTTGGTGGATCCAAGTCATGCTGTAGGTATCAGATCTCTTGTACCACCGCTTGCAAAGGCCGCACTTGCTGTAGGTGCAGACGGTATTATGGTTGAGATACACAATGATCCCGCAAAGGCATTATGTGACGGTGCACAATCACTTGACCTTGATCAGTTCGCCGACCTTATGGATGAAATCAAAAAAAGAGTTGTACTTGAAGGAAGGACATTATAGTATGTATTACCCTACATTAAATGAAATAGAAAAGATAAAAGAAAATAAAAAATATACTCTCGTACCGGTAAGTATGGAAATATTATCCGACTTCATCACACCTATTGAAGCGATAAGAATTCTAAAAAAGGCATCTACTCATGCCTATATGTTGGAATCGGCAAAGGCTAACGAAAACTGGGGTAGGTACACATTCCTTGGCTTTGACCCTGAGCATTCCATAAGCTGCATAGATAAACAAATGAATGTGGATGATGAGGAATTTACCTGCTCCGATCCTACCGGTTATCTAAGAGATTTGTTGAAAAAATATAAAAGTCCAAGGCTCGCCTCTTTACCTCCTTTTACAGGCGGTCTGGTCGGATATTTTTCATTTGACTATATAAACTACAAGGAGCCAAGTATAAAAAGGGATGTAGATGATTCAGAGGGCTTTAAGGATATTGATGTAATGCTTTTTAAGGATGTTATTGTGTTTGACCATGTAAAGCAAAAAATCATCCTTATTACAAATATTTCACTGGATAAAGATATTCCTACAGCCTATGAGGAAGCTGTTAAAAAACTCGAAAAAATAAAGAGCCTTTTATTTACAGGTGAAAAATCATATGAAACAGGGAAACTGCTCTCTGAGGTAAAACCTTTGTTTTCACAAAATGAATTTTCAGAGATGATTGCAAAAGCAAAACATCATATCAAGGAGGGCGATATCTTCCAAATAGTACTTTCAAATCGATTGCAGGCGGACTTTTGCGGAAGCCTTTTTGATACCTACAGAGTACTTAGAACAGTAAACCCTTCACCGTATATGTTTTATTTTTCAGGTACCGATGTTGAGATTGCGGGAGCTTCACCTGAAACTTTGGTAAAACTTGAAGACGGAATACTACATACCTTCCCTCTTGCCGGTACAAGACCGAGAGGAAAAAACGTGGATGAGGACCTTATTTTGGAAGAAGAATTACTTGCTGATAAAAAGGAACTGGCTGAACATAATATGCTTGTAGACCTTGGAAGAAATGACCTTGGCAAAATAAGTAAATTCGGAAGTGTAAAGGTGGAAAAATTTCACTCCATAGAGAGATATTCACATGTAATGCATATAGGTTCTACAGTAAGAGGTGAAATAAGACCTGAAAACGATGCACTGGATGCACTTGAAGCAGTTCTTCCTGCAGGTACACTTTCAGGAGCACCGAAGATTCGTGCCTGTCAGCTTATCGGTGAACTTGAAAACAACAAAAGAGGTGTTTACGGAGGAGCTATAGGATATATTGATTTTACCGGAAATATGGACACCTGTATTGCTATCAGACTTGCCTATAAGAAAAACGGAAAAGTATTTATCAGAAGCGGTGCCGGTATTGTAGCAGACTCCGAACCTGATAAGGAATATATGGAAAGCATAAATAAGGCAGGCGCTGTAGTCGATGCTCTAAAAAAGGCACAGGAGATAAACAAATGATTCTATTGATTGATAATTATGACAGTTTTTCCTACAATCTGTTTCAAATGGTAGGTGAAATTGATCCGGATATAAAAGTAATAAGAAATGATGAAATGACTGTGGAAGACATAAAAGCTCTTGCTCCCGCAAAGATTATTATATCCCCCGGTCCCGGAAGACCTGAGGATGCGGGAGTAATTATAGATGTAATAAAGGAGCTTGGACAAAGTATTCCGATCCTCGGAGTTTGTCTTGGACATCAGGCAATCTGTATGGCATTTGGAGCAACGGTAACCTATGCCAAAGAACTGATGCATGGCAAGGAATCTCTTACATATTTTGATACCTCCTGTACTATATTTTTAAATTTACCGACAGAGAGTAAGGTTGCCAGATATCACTCACTTGCCGCAAGTAAAGATACCATTCCTCACGATTTAAAAGTGGTAGCAAAAACAGATGACGGTGAAGTAATGGCGGTGGAACATAGACATTACCCAATCTACGGCGTACAGTTCCATCCGGAATCCATAATGACAGAATATGGAAAGGAAATGTTGAGGAATTTTATACAGAATGGAGATTTTGGCCAAACATTATAGGTTTTATTTTGTAATCCCTGTAGCGATTAGTTCTTTCGCAAAAGCGAGATAGGATTAAGCAACCGAGGACTTGTTTGAGTGTAGTTCGCTGTTCTTCAAGCGAACAAACGAGTTTTTGCAGGTTGCGTAAAATCCTACGAAGCTTTAAGAAAGAACTGCGATTGGGATTACAAACTTTAAAACCTATAAGATACCGGCCGGAAAGGATACTATGATTAAGGAAGCTATTGTAAAGATTGTAAATAAAGAAGATTTAACTTTTGATGAAGCTTATGCTGTAATGAATGAGATTATGAACGGTGAGACTTCACCTACACAAAATGCCGCATTTCTTGCGGCTCTTTCCACAAAGAGTGCAAATGCGGAAACCACACAGGAAATCGCAGGTTGTGCCATGGCTATGAGAGAGCATGCCACTGCTGTTGATACCGATTTTGACCTTTTTGAAATAGTCGGTACAGGCGGTGACAATGCCGGAAGCTTTAATATCTCCACCACCTCAGCCATTGTAGCTGCTGCCGGCGGTATGAAAGTAAGTAAGCATGGAAACAGAGCGGCTTCTTCAAAATGCGGTACAGCGGACTGTTTGGAAGCATTGGGTGTAAATATTGAAGAAGATCCCGAAAAATGCAAAGAGCTTTTGGAAAAGGTCGGCATATGCTTTTTCTTTGCTCAAAAATATCACAGCTCTATGAAATATGTGGGAGCAATCAGAAAGGAGCTTGGTTTTAGAACTGTTTTTAATATACTGGGGCCTCTTACAAATCCGGCAAAACCGAATCGCCAGCTTCTTGGAGTATATGATGAATACCTTATAGAACCTCTTGCAAAAGTGCTTGTAGATCTTGGAGTTAAAAGAGGCATGGTCGTATACGGTATGGATAAGCTTGATGAAATATCACTCTCCGCTCCTACCAAGGTTTGCGAGATAAATAACGGCTCGCTTACCACCTATGAGATAAAACCTGAAGATTTCGGACTTACACGCTGTGAAAGACGAGATTTGGCAGGTGGCGATCCTAAGGAAAATGCAGCCATTACTCTTGCCATATTAAACGGTGAAAAGGGACCTAAAACAGATGCCGTACTTTTAAATGCCGGAGCGGCTCTTTATATAGGTGATAAAGCAGGCAGTATACAGGAAGGAATAAATCTTGCAAGAAATCTTATCGAAAGCAAAAGAGCGCTTAAGGTTTTGGAAGATTTTATAAGGGCAAGCAATGAGTAAAGAAACAACTATTTTAGATACAATAGCCACATATACAAAATGGCGAATCGAAGAGCAAAAGAAAAGTATTCCGCTGTCTTTGATAAGATCTGAAGCTGAAAGTATTGAAACACCAAAGTTTGTTTTTGAAAACGCTTTAAAAAAACCGGAGCTGTCTTTTATATGTGAATGTAAGAAGGCTTCTCCGTCTAAAGGTATTATTGCAAAGGACTTCCCATATCTTGCAATCGCAAAAGAATATGAGGAGGCAGGTGCAGACTGTATATCGGTGCTCACAGAGCCTAGGTGGTTTCTTGGAAGTGATAAGTATTTAAAGGAAATATCAAATACCGTTACTCTTCCACTGCTTAGAAAAGATTTTACTGTTGATGAATATATGGTATATGAAGCAAAGGCAATGGGTGCTTCCTGTATTCTTTTAATCTGCTCCATACTGTCGGTTGAAGAAATGAAGTATTTTAAAGATATCAGTGATGACCTTGGACTTTCCACACTTGTGGAATGTCATGATGAATCTGAAATAGAAAAAGCCTTAAGGATAAATGCCCGTATGATCGGAGTAAATAACAGAAATCTAAAGGACTTTTCCGTAGACACGGATAACAGTAAAAGACTTAGAGACCTTGTGCCTAAGGATATCTTATTTGTTTCCGAAAGCGGTGTAAACAGCCCTGAAGATATAAAAAACATCATTGATATGGGAGCAGATGCAGCTTTGGTAGGTGAAGTCCTTATGCGTGCGGAAAATAAGAAATTCACTTTGGATTGGTTAAAGGGTAGATATGACAAAAATTAAGCTTTGCGGCATAAAATGTGAAGAAGACATCAAGGTAATAAACGAAGTATTACCGGATTATATAGGCTTTGTATTTGCCGGGAAAAGTAAAAGATATATATCATTTGATACGGCAAATACACTTAAAAGCAAGCTTGATAACAGAGTAAAGGCTGTGGGTGTATTTGTAAATGAAGATATTGAAAATATATCTTATCTTGTAAAAAATAAAATAATTGATATTGTACAGCTTCATGGAAATGAAGATGAGAGATATATAAATACATTAAAGACAAAGATAAATGTACCTATAATATATGCCTATCAGATAAAATCAAAGACTGATATAAAATCAATAAATAAAAATACAGATTTTATCCTATTGGATGCGGGAGCAGGCTGTGGAGAGGCCTTTGATGAAACTTTACTTGAAGGCTTTGATAATGAATATTTTTTAGCAGGCGGACTCTCCATAGATAATATAAAGGAAAAAATAATGAAACTACATCCATTCGGTGTGGATGTAAGCTCCGGAATAGAAACCGGGGGCAAAAAAGATGCCGCTAAGATAAGAAAATTTGTGAGTTTGGTAAGAGAGGTAGACAATGACAGATAATAAAGGAAGATTTGGAGTTCACGGCGGACAGTATATCCCTGAAACTCTTATGAATGCAGTAATAGAATTGGAAAAAGCATATAATCATTATAAAAATGATCCTGAGTTTAATAAAGAACTCAATTATCTCCTAAATGATTATGCAGGCAGACCTTCAAAGCTTTATTTTGCAAAGAAAATGACTGAAGACCT
>CAKAQP010000017.1 GCA_916720285.1 uncultured Lachnoanaerobaculum sp.
TTTGCTATGTAAATTTTGATGAGGGCTTTTTAAATGCATTGCCTGATGTTCTTGACAGTATTACAATATACTCAATAGTGGATTCACTTTCCGAATTGCCAAATATAAGCAGAGTGCAGATACTTGTAAACGGAAAATCCGATAAAAAATACAATACAATCTCTTTGGGAACTTCTGTAGAGAGAAATCTTGATTATCTAAAAGAGGATTAAAAATGAAAAGACCATGTGTACTTATAGTAACGGCCTGTTTGCTTGGAGAGCTTTTAGGGTATTATTTCGGTATATATAGGCTCGCGGTGGGAATTCCCATCGCGGCTGCGGTCTTAATTATTCTGAAATTCAAAAAAATTATAAAACTTAAATTAATTTACTTTCTGATATTTTTTCTGATATGCAGTATCTTTATTCTAAGAATCAAATATGAAATCCGATATATGAATAACTTTATAGCTGATGTGGATAACGATGAGAAAAACACTTCATTATGTGGAAGAGTAAAAAATATTATCTTCAAAGATGATAATGTAATGATTATCTGTGAAGGAGTAATATACTATCTTAAGGATGAAATTTTTTTAGATGATATCCGTATCGGAAATAAGGTAAAGTTTAAAGGGAGACTTGAAGAGATAAGCAAAGGTACCAATCCCGGTGAGTTTGATGCAAAAAGTTATTATAAAACCAAGGGCATATATGTAAAAATGTCGGTGAGTGACTATATGGTGGTGGATAAAAGCTGTGATAATATAGGTGAGTTTTTCTTTTCATTAAGACAATACCTTAACACAAAAATAGATGAGACTTTTGAGTCTGACAGAGCCGGATTTATAAAAGCTGTCATACTTGGGATGAGGGGAGAACTTGATAAAGGTACTTATAAACTGTATCAAAGAAGCGGAATAGCCCATATACTTGCTATTTCAGGCCTTCATGTTTCATTGTTCGGTATAGGCCTTTACAAACTTTTAAGAAAAATACTGCAAAGAAGTTTTTTACTTTCAGCAGGTCTTGCAAGTGTATTTTTGGTGTTTTACGGACTATTGGTAGGTGATAGTGTAAGTATTGTAAGAGCAAGTACTATGCTTATACTTTACTTTATTGCCGAGGTAATAGGAAGAAGTTATTGTATTATATCCGCACTTAGTATCAGTGCGGTAACCATAAGCCTTATTTCACCGTTTGAGCCTTTCGGATTAAGTTTTCAACTCTCTTTTGTGGCGGTTTTGAGCCTTGGAGGACCTATTGCACTTATTATAAAAAGATTTAAGCCTGTGGAAAAGAAGGACAAATCCTCCTGTAGTTATAGAGTATTTAAAATTCTTGTCGTAAGTATCGGAGTTCAGCTTTTGACCTTACCGGTTACATTGTATTATTTTTATACATTCCCCTTATATGCTTTCTTAATTAATATTTTAGTTATACCGCTTATGAGTTTTGTACTTTATTCTTCTATGCTTTCTTTGGTTTTAAATATATTAAGACTGATTTTATATAAATATATAAGTGTATTTACCGTCGCTATTTTAAGATTCTATGATTTTCTGTGTATTATTACAAAATATTTACCTTATCATTATATTGTGTTTGGCAGGCCGAAGCCTTGGCAGATACTTATTTATTATATTTTACTGATTTTAATAATTGCAATATCTGTATTAAGGTGTAGAAAAATATATCTTTTACTTTCTATGTTAGCTGTTCTTATTTTATATCCTTTTTTAAAAACTGAGAGTGTTGTGTATCTTGATGTGGGACAGGGTGACGGCATTTATATGCATATTGACGATTTGGATATATTGATAGATGGAGGCAGCACATCAAAGCCTTCTTTGGGTGAATACAGTATGGAGCCTTTTCTTTTATATAAGGGAGTGGATGATATTGAGATGAGCTTTATCACACATTCGGATATTGACCATATAAGCGGAATACTGTATTTACTTGATACAGATATAAAGATTGAGAACATGTTTCTTCCGTATCAGGCAATGAAAGATAAGTCATATGATAAATTAAAGGAAAAGGCGTTGAAGGCCGGATGCAATATAAGATATTTGAGTATGGGGGATTGTTTTGAAAGAAAAAATTTAAAGATAGACTGTCTATGGCCTGATAAATCGGATAAGGAAAATGTGAATGAGCAAAGCCAGACATTTGTTATAGAGACATATGGAAAGAGGCTGTTATTTACAGGGGATATAGGCAAAAGCAGTGAGGAGAGCATATTAAATTATTTTGATATAGGAAAGGTGGATATATTAAAGGTGGCTCATCACGGTTCAAAGAATTCTTCGTTGAAAGCCTTTATAGAAAATGTAAGCCCTGAGTATGCCGTTATATCCTGTGGAAAAAATAATCACTACGGACATCCAAGTCCGGAAACAATAGAGACATTAAAAGAAAACGGTTGTATTATATTTGAAACTTCAAAAATGGGAGCGATAGAAGTAAAACTTAGATAAAAGTATTTGTAATCAGTCTTTAAGGAAGTTGATATTGGTTTTTTATCTTAGCTATAGTATGATATTAAGTGATTTTGTTATATTGAAAAATAGAGAGTGAGATGAAGATGAAGAGAACGTGGTTTAGTGGACTGATCGGTAAAATTATAGCTATATTGTTGGTAATAAATACTTTGGCATCTTTGCAAGTTTATGCGGCGGTTACACCTGTAAAGAGAAACAGTGAGGTTAAAAGTACAGTTACAGAGCAAAAAGAACTTAGAGGGGTATGGTTTTCATATATTGATTGGAGTGAGATGCCGTCAGATGTTGAAGCATTTAAGAAACGTGCAGACCAAGTTATGGCAGATATAAAAAATCGCGGAATGAATGCTATATTTTGTCATGTGCACAGTCATTCGGACAGCTACGGTCAGAAGTTAAAATCTTTTCCATTGTCAAAGTTTATGGTCACAAAAGATTCGTCTGCTGATTTTGATCCTTTAGAGTATATGATTGAGAGTGCTCACAAACAGGGACTTTCATTTCATGCTTGGGTAAACCCTTACAGAGTTACCAATTCTATGATGAAAAATATACCGGATAACTCGATAGTGAAGCAGTGGATGGGAGATCCTTCAAAGCAGAGGAATGTATTATTACATGAGGGCAGTTATTATCTGAATCCATCAAGTGCAGAGGTTAGAAATTATCTTGTAAATTCAATCAGTGAAATTTGTAAAAACTATGCCATTGACGGTATACAGTTTGATGATTATTTTTATCCATCATTAAATGACGGTGATCCGGCAAAGAGTTTTGACAAGGCGGAATATGATGCTTCAGGCAGCAGTTTAGGTATTACACAGTGGAGAAGAGAAAATGTGTCAATGCTTGTAAAAGATGTATATAAGGCGGTACACGAGGCTCGTCCTCAGGCGGTTTTTGGAATCAGTCCTGTAGCACTTTTATCAAATCTTAGAAGTGATAAATCATATTTCGTGGATATTGATAAATGGATGGCATCAAATGAATATATTGACTATATAATGCCACAGCTGTACCATGGTTTTGAAGCAAAAACAAGAACAGGTATATTGGCACCGCATTCATATATAAATTGTTTAAACAGCTGGGTGGATTTAAAGAGAAAGAGTAACAGCAATGTAAAGCTGTATATAGGACTTGGACTTTACAGAACCGGAAAGGATATAAAGGACGGTAATGCAGTTTCAGAATGGCTACGATATAATGATATTTTGCTAAGACAGGTAAAGGCGGCAAGAGAAACCGGAGAGGTTTCAGGATTTGGAATATTTGCATATCAAAACTTTAGAGAGGCACCTGCCGTTTTAGAACTTAATAATTTACAAACAGCATTTACAAATCAGTAAAATTATGGCGTGTAAAAGTGAGAAATCATTTTACACGTCATTTTAAATTGCTCGACTGTTGTATTATGTATTTTAGATAATCTAAAATATGGAAAATGTAATATGAAAGTGATAAAATGGTAGTAGTTAGAAAAGACTAACTCACAAGTTTTGTTGTTATGTATTGGTATCGTAATTGTTTAAAAAATATTTATTCATATTAAAATCTTAGGGGGTGATTTTAATGAAATATAAGGGCATGTACTTTAGTTTAATGAGTTTATTCCTAAAAAAACCGATGATTAAAAAATTCGGCAAGGGTAAGACTGAAGAAAGTTTGAAAAAGGCTCGTGGTTTATACAAACAAATGATTGAGGATACTGAGGATATAGGCTCCGGTAACCCTATGTCAGGCAATATTTATTCGGCATATGTTTTTATGGCTGTGTGCAGAGCAGGTGGTTTCAGTGTAGATGAGTTTAAGGAAGTAATCGTTGAATTTTTAAACAATAGATTAATTAACAAAGCGATGAGTAGATTTGATCTAAACGATCCTAAGGATATGAAAAGGTTTTCCGATAGGATGCATAAGATGGCAGATTGGGCAGATAAACATCCTGAGTATAAGGATAAAACTTGGGACTTTAATTTTAATGAGGAACTTCACAGAGACGGCTTTTATTATCACTTCACACGATGCCCTATTGAAAAATTTGCAAGAGATAACGGTTATCCGGATCTGTTACCGATGTGCTGTGATATTGACCATCTTATGTTTAAGAAAGGAAGCGGAATACTACATAGAGAAAGCACATTGGCATCAGGCGGTAAAATATGTGACTACTGGGTTGTAGGGGATAAGAATAAAGATCCTAAGTGACCGGAGATAACAGATTTGAAGAAACCATAAACAATTTGAAGGGGAAGGAGAAAGTCAATATGTGTGAAGTACTGGATAGAGTAGAGGCCAGGGGGATAGAAAAAGGTAGGCAGGAAGGTACCATAAATACGCTTATATCATTGGTAAAGGATGGAATACTTAGTCTTGATGAAGCGGCAATCAGAGCAGGTATGAGTGCGAAAGATTTTAAAAAATATATAAAATAAAATAGAAACTTAATGGAGGCAGCATAGGCTGCCTTTTTTATAAGTTGAAGGACAAATATATTCGTATAAAATTAGAGTTCTTTCTTATTCTAAAAGGTGTTATACTAAAAATGTTGTGAAATTATTATTGTGTATACTAATTATATAACTATAGATTAAAGAAGGAGATCTTATGCAAAAAACTTATACAAATTCATATTTGCTAAAGAGATTTTTACCATATTACGGCAAGTATTATCCTACGCTGATACTTGATCTTATATGTGCAGGTTTTTCAACCATGTGTGATTTGGTGTTGCCGATAATACTCAGGTATCTGACAAATACTGCAAGGCAGGATTTAAGCCTACTGACAGTAAAACTTATATTGACACTGGGAGTAATATTTGTTTTGCTCAGAGTAGTGGATACCATAGCAAACTACTATATGCAAAACATAGGTCATGTGATGGGGGCACAGATAGAAACGGATATGAGATATGATATTTTCTCTCATATACAGCAACTCCCCTATTCCTACTATAATACAAATAAATCAGGTCAGATATTATCAAGAATTACTACCGACCTGTTTGATGTTACAGAGTTTGCACATCACTGTCCTGAAGAGTTTTTTATAGCAGTTGTAAAACTTGTAGTTTCATTTGTAATACTGATAAATATAAATATAACTCTTACACTTACCATATTTATTATGATACCGATAATGGTGTTCTTTATGTCTTCCACCAATAACCATATGAGAAAGGCACAAAAGGAACAAAGAAATCATGTAGGTGAAATCAATTCAGGTATTGAAAATAATATTCTGGGTGCAAAGGTTGTAAAATCATTTGCAAATGAAGATTTGGAAGTAAAGAAGTTTCATAAAGAAAATTTGAGATTTTTGGATATTAAAAAAGAGTTCTACAAACATATGTCAAACTTTCAGGTGGTATACAGGATATTTGACGGCATTATGTATATGACAGTTATAGTACTTGGAAGCTACTATATGAAGGTCGGGAAAATAAATGCGGGAGATATGTTTCTTTATACACTGTATATAAATATGCTTTTAAATACAGTAAAGAAAATAGTTGACTATATGGAGCAGTTCCAAAGGGGAATGACAGGCATTGAAAGATTTATTGAGATAATGGATGTAAAGAACGATATAGTCGATAAAGAAAATGCTAAGGTGCTAACGGATGTATCCGGAGATATAGAATTTGAGAATGTAAGTTTCGCATATCCCGACAGTGATGCAAAGGTACTTGATGATATAAGTTTTTCAATAAATAAAGGTGAAAATATTGCGATTGTAGGTTCTTCAGGTGTAGGTAAAACAACCATATCTAATCTTATACCGAGATTTTATGAGGTTACTGAAGGCGCAATACTTATAGACGGCACAGATATAAGGGATATTAAGCAAAAGTCTTTGAGAGATAATATAGGAATAGTACAACAGGAAGTGTATCTGTTCTCAGGAACTATATATGAAAATATAGTTTACGGAAAGAAGGATGCAAGTTTTGGGGATGTAGAGAAAGCCGCTAAGATGGCAGGTGCCTATGACTTTATTATGGAGCTTCCGGATAAGTTTGATACATATATAGGAGAGCGTGGTACAAAGCTTTCAGGTGGACAAAAGCAGAGAATAAGCATAGCAAGAGTATTCCTAAAAAATCCGCCGATACTTATACTTGATGAGGCGACTTCAGCACTTGATAATAATTCTGAAGCAATAGTGCAGCAGTCGCTTGAAATACTAAGTAAGGGCAGAACCACAATTACAATAGCACATAGACTTTCAACTATAAGAAATGCAAGCAAGATTTTGGTACTTACAGAAAACGGTATAGAAGAGTCAGGTACACATGAAGAGCTGATGAATAAAGAGGGAATATATTTTAATCTGTATAATAAGAATATTGATGAATTAAAGGAATAAATATTATGGAAAGTATTTTTGATTTGATAGATGAAAAAGAGCTGGTAGACATATTTTCAAAAGCAGTGGACATACCGAGTACAAACCCAAAAGGAAATGAAAAGCCAATGTGTGAGTATGTGGAAAATCTGCTAAAGGAAAATGATATTGAGTATTTCACAGTACCGGTAGAAGAAAATAGATATGATATCATAGCAAAGCTTAGCGGAAAAACAAATAAGGATGCTATTGTTTTTACCGGTCATATGGATGTGGTTCCGGTATCTGATGATGAGATAAAAAGATGGAATACACCACCGTTTAAATCCACTATAAAGGACGGGAAATTATATGGCAGAGGAAGTGCCGATATGAAAAGCGGACTGATAAGTGCTATATATTCCATGATACTTTTGAAGAGAAATAATATTATTCCTGAAAGGGATATAATAATTGCGGCTACCATAGATGAAGAAAACTTTATGAAGGGATCAAAGGCTTTATATCAAAATAAAGTGTTTGATAATGCAAAATATCTTATTGTATGTGAGCCTACGGATATGAAGATATGTAATCGTCAAAAGGGTAGAACATGGGCTGATGTATGTGTACATGGTATGACTGCTCACGGTTCACAAAAGGGTGTGGGTGAAAATGCCATATATCTTGCGATAAAGCTTATAGAAAAGATAAAGAACACTGAATTTAAAGAGTATCCTGATACCTTCTGGAGAACATTGGCTATAAACGCAGGTGTGGAGCCGCAGGTAGTGCCTGACAGATGTGTGTTTACAGTGGATGCCAGACTACAGGTAGGACATAAGCCTGAGCATATATGGGAAAAGTTGGATGAACTTATAGATGAAATAAAGGCTGAAAGTCCTCATTTTGATGCTACATACGATATAGTGGATATGAGAACATCATGGGATACATCAAGGGAAGATAGGCTTATAAAGACTGTAGAAGGCACATTAAAAAAGTTTGGTATTGCTCCGGAGTTTGATACTTTTACAGGCTCTACGGATGCAAGTATGCTTATAAAAAATGAACTTATACCTGTAATTATAGGACCGGGAGATTTATCGGTGGTACATAGGGAAAATGAATATGTAAAGCTCTCACAGCTCTTTGATTCATGTAAGCTGTATATTGACATAATGTATGCTATGTAATAAGCGCTTCATTTCCCACTATTATTGTAAGAATGCCGAAAAAATGTTATTATAAGCATTATTATTCAAGGTTTAACGATAGGAAGAAAAGATGATTGTTGATCAAAGTAAAATTAGAAATTTTTGTATTATTGCACATATAGATCATGGCAAGTCTACACTTGCAGACAGAATTATAGAAAAGACAGGACTCTTGACCAGCAGGGAGATGCAGTCTCAGGTTCTTGACAATATGGACCTCGAGAGAGAAAGAGGAATTACCATAAAGAGTCAGGCGGTAAGAACTGTTTACAAGGCAAATGACGGTAATGAATATATATTCAATCTTATAGACACACCGGGACATGTGGATTTCAACTATGAGGTTTCAAGATCTTTGGCTGCATGTGACGGTGCAATACTTGTAGTAGATGCGGCACAGGGTATAGAAGCACAGACACTTGCCAATGTTTATATGGCACTTGATCATGACCTGGAAGTATTTCCTGTTATAAATAAGGTGGATTTGCCAAGCGCCGATCCTGATTTGGTTGCAAGCGAAATAGAAGATGTTATAGGAATAGAGGCACATGATGCACCTAGAATTTCAGCCAAGGTAGGTCTGAATATAGAAGATGTTTTGGAAGCAATAGTTGCGAAGGTTCCGGCACCGGATGGAGATCCCAATGCACCTTTGCAGGCACTTATATTTGACTCAATATATGATTCATATAAGGGAGTAATAGTATTTGTCAGAATAAAAGAGGGCCGTGTAAAAAAAGGTGATCCTATAAGAATGATGGCAACAGGTGCCGTGGAAGAGGTCGTTGAGGTAGGGTATTTCGGTGCAGGCCAGTTTATTCCATGTGACGAGCTTTCTGCAGGTATGGTAGGATATATTACAGCAAGTATAAAGAATGTAAAGGATACCAGAGTCGGTGATACAATTACATTAAATAACAATCCTTGTGAAAAGGCATTGCCCGGATATAAGAAGGTAACCTCCATGGTTTATTGCGGACTTTATCCGGCAGACGGAGCAAAGTACAATGACCTTAGAGAGGCACTTGAAAAGCTGCAGTTAAACGATGCTTCGCTTTTCTTTGAGCCGGAGACTTCTCTTGCACTTGGATTTGGATTCAGATGTGGTTTCCTTGGATTATTACATTTGGAAGTAATACAGGAAAGACTTGAGAGAGAATATAATCTTGACCTTGTTA
The DNA here is from genome assembly GCA_916720285.1 of uncultured Lachnoanaerobaculum sp. Taxonomy (GTDB): domain Bacteria; phylum Bacillota; class Clostridia; order Lachnospirales; family Lachnospiraceae; genus Lachnoanaerobaculum. The sequence continues at coordinate 9,213 of CAKAQP010000017.1, forward strand.
CTACTGCACCCGGTGTTGTATATAAGGTGTTTAAAACTAACGGTGAAGTTATAGAACTTACAAACCCTTCAAATCTCCCTGATCCTTCAGAGATAGAGCATATGGAGGAGCCGATAGTTTCAGCCGAGATAATGCTTACAAAGGAATTTGTGGGTTCTATTATGAATCTATGTCAGGAGAGAAGAGGTATTTATCTTGGTATGGAATATATTGAGGAAAATCGTGCGATTTTGAAATATGATTTACCTTTGAATGAAATAATCTATGATTTCTTCGATGCATTAAAGTCAAGATCAAGAGGTTATGCTTCACTTGATTATGACTTAAAGGGATATGTACCTTCAAAGCTTGTGAAGCTGGATATTTTGATAAACAAGGAAGAAGTGGATGCCCTGTCATTTATAGTGCATGCGGATTCTGCTTATGAAAGAGGCAGAAAGATGTGCGAGAAGCTTAAAGAAGAGATACCGAGACATCTTTTTGAGATTCCTATACAGGCGGCAGTCGGTTCAAAGGTAATAGCAAGAGAGACTGTTAAAGCCATGAGAAAAGATGTTTTGGCAAAGTGCTACGGAGGAGATATCTCAAGAAAGAGAAAACTTTTGGAGAAGCAAAAAGAGGGAAAGAAGAGAATGAGACAGATCGGAAATGTTGAAATCCCTCAAAAGGCGTTTATGAGTGTACTTAAATTGGATGAGGATTGATAAAGTATGTCAATGAAAAAGTTGGAATTATATGTGCATATACCATTTTGCGAAGAAAAATGTAGGTATTGTGATTTCTTATCCTTTAGAGCTGATGACAGTGAAAAGAAAGCTTATGTCAATCAGCTTATAGAGGAGATAAAAGCGCAGGGACAAAATTACGGAGAATATCTTGTTAGTTCAATTTTTATCGGTGGAGGTACTCCGACTACACTTAGCGGAATCTGGATACTTGATATTATGAATGCTATTCGAGAGAACTTTATAGTTGAAACCGATGCGGAAGTTTCTATTGAGTGCAATCCGGGGACATTATCAAAGAGTAAGATAATGCATATCAAAAAGGCCGGAATTAACAGAATAAGCTTCGGTTTGCAAAGCAGTATTGAAGAGGAGCTTAAAGAGCTTGGAAGAATACATACTTATAAAGATTTCTTACAAAGCTATCAGCTTGCAAGAGAGTATGGGTTTACAAATATAAATGTAGATCTTATGAGCGGTTTGCCTAATCAGACAATTGACAGCTATAAGACTACATTAAAAAGAGTATGTGCTTTAAAGCCTGAGCATATAAGCGCATATTCACTTATAATAGAGCCTGACACTCCGTTCTTTGACAAGTATGGAAGTGAGGAAGGAAGTTTGCTGCTGCCGGATGAAAATATCGACAGAGAGATGTATGCTCTTACAAAAAATATTTTAAGAGAGCATGGATATGAAAGGTATGAAATAAGCAATTATGCAAAGCCCGGAAGAGAGTGCAGACATAATATAGGCTATTGGACAGGAGTTCCTTATCTTGGTCTTGGAGTAGGTGCTTCAGGTTATGTGATGAACAGACGTTTCCATGTGGAATCAGATTACAGAAAATATATGAGTGTGAAGATGCAGCAGGATATTACACCACTTTACTGTGATTTGGAAGAACTTGACATCAAGGCAAATATGGAGGAATTTATGTTCCTCGGTCTACGACTTACAAGAGGTGTATCCAGACACGAGTTCAACGAGAGATTCGGTGTGGATATGTTTGAGGTATTTGACAGGCAGATAAAGAGAAATATGATGTTAAAGCTTATGGAATATAATTCACCATACTTAAGGCTAACCGAAAAGGGACTTGATCTCAGCAATATGGTTATGTCCGACTTTTTACTGGATTAAAAGACTAAGGGGAAGTATGTTATATTTTGTAAATGATTATAGCGAAGGTGCAGCACCTGAGATTTTAGACAAATTAGGGGAAAGCAATTTAACCAAGCAATCAGGCTATGGCAGTGATGAATTTTGTATATCTGCAAAAGAAAAGATAAAATCGGTTATAAAAACTGATGCTGAAATTTTCTTTGTAAGCGGTGGCACTCAGGCAAACAAAATAGTTATCGGAAGTATTTTGAAAAACTATGAGGGTGTAATTGCGGCAGATACCGGACATATATCTGTACATGAAGCAGGGGCTATAGAAAACACCGGACATAAGGTGTTCGGGCTTAAGTCAAAGGACGGTAAGCTTGCGGCAGATGATATAAAGAGATTTTGCAAGGATTTTTACGCAGACGTAAATCATGAGCATATGGTGTATGCCGGAATGGTATATATATCCCAGCCTACAGAGTATGGAACTTTGTATTCAAAGAAGGAAACAGAAGAGATAAAATCGGTTTGTAATGAATATAATATTCCTCTTTTTATAGACGGAGCAAGACTTGCATATGCAATTGGAAGCAGTGAATGTGATACCGGTTTGGAAGATATTGCAAGATTATGTGATGTATTTTATATAGGCGGTACTAAATGCGGTGCGCTGATAGGAGAAGCGATAGTATTTACAAATAAAGAGCTCAGTAAACATTTCTTTACAAATATGAAGCTCTTTGGAGCTGTATTGGCAAAGGGAAGACTTCTCGGAATACAGTTTGATACATTGTTCAGTAATGATTTGTACAAACAACTTGGGAAAAACGGTGTGGATGCCGCTAGGAAGATAAAGAAGGCTTTGATTGAGAAGGGATATGAACTTTATATAGACTCACCTACCAATCAACAGTTTATTGTGGTTGACGATGCTACAAGGGAGAGACTTTCAAAAGATATTGGATTCGGTTTTATGGAGACTCTAAAAAACGGAAAGCATGTTATAAGATTTTGTACAAGCTGGGCAACAGAGAATGAGGATGTGGAGAAGCTGATAGCGGTATTGTAGTTTAAATAAGCTTTATTTTACAATCCAACAGATATACAAGGAGGCGCATGAAGGAAGAAAAGAAAATATTTGTTACGAAGGCTACATTGCCTCCTAAGGAGGAATTCCTTGAGTATGTAGATAAGATATGGGAGAGTGCCTGGCTCACAAATATGGGTGATGTACATAATGAGCTTGAAGATACTTTAAGTAGATTCATGGACGGATTGGATATAGTCCTTACGGTAAACGGACATCTGGCATTGGAGCTTGCATTACAGTCTTTAAAGATAGAAGGTGAAGTTATTACAACTCCATTTACATTTGCCTCTACCACTCATGCCATAGTAAGAAACGGACTTAAGCCGGTTTTTTGTGATATCAAGGAAGATGATTTTACAATAGATCCGGCAAAAATAGAAAAGCTTATAACAAAAGATACCAAAGCCATAATGCCTGTACATGTATATGGCAATGTATGTGATGTGGAAGCCATTGAAAGCATTGCAAAAAAGCATGGATTATATGTAGTCTATGATGCGGCACATACATTCGGGGAGAGATATAAAGGAAAGAGCGTAGCAGACTTTGGAGATATGAGTATATTCAGCTTCCACGCAACAAAGGTATTTAACACCATAGAAGGCGGGGCTATAGCTCTCAGAGATAAGGACAGAAGAAAGTCTTTGGATTTTTTAAAGAACTTCGGTATTGCGGATAAGGAAAATGTTCCGTATGTTGGCAGTAATGCAAAGATGAATGAGTTTGCGGCCGCTATGGGACTTTGCAATATGAGGCATCTTTCGGAGTACATAGAAAAAAGAAAGAGGATTTGTGAGCTTTATATAGATAGGCTCTCAGATATAAAATCTCTTAGACTTAATAAATATAATAATGATACAACGTACAATTATGCATATTTTCCAATAGTGGTGGAAAATGGCGACAGAGATGAATTATATGACAAACTGGCAAAGGAAAATATTTTTGCAAGAAAGTATTTTTATCCATGTACAAATGCCTATGAATGTTATAGTGAAAGCTTTGATCCAAACGAAACACCTATTGCACTTGATATTTCAAAAAAGGTTTTGACCTTGCCTATATATCCTGATTTGGAAGAGGCTCAGGTAGAGAGGATATGCAGTGTGATCCGGAGAGAACTATGAAAGCAAGAAACTTAAAAGTTTTGGAAGATAACGGCTTTCAAGTTCCTAAATTCAAAATAGTCTATCCGGGAGAGGAAATTGACTTATCACATTTTGATTCGGAACTTTTTGCCGTTCGCTCAAATGATGCACATGAGGATGGTGAAAAGTTTTCCTATGCCGGGCAGTTTTTGACTGTTTTAAATGTTCCAAGATCCGGAGTAAAAAACGCTGTGAACTCTGTCATAGAGAGCTATAAAAACAGATACTACGAAGAAAAACTTGGTATAAAGTCTGAAGATAAACTATCCGGTGTTATAGTTCAGGAAATGGTGGATTCAGAATACTCGGGAGTTTTATTTACTTCAAATCCCAAAGGAATCTTAAATGAGATGGTGATTGTAGTGGGAATAGGGCTTGGAAGCAATGTAGTTGAGGATAAGACAGAAACTATTACCTATCATCATTATAAAGATACAGCTACATATAAAGAGGGAAATGCTTTTGCTTTCCCGGAAGAGCTTGTAAAGGAACTGGAAATAACCGGAGAGAAAATAGAAAAGCTTTTTGGAAAGCCGATGGATATAGAGTTTGCTATTAAAGGCAGGAAAATATATATTTTACAGGCAAGAGAGATTACAAGTCTTGATTTTACAAAGAATATTCGCATTTTAGATAACAGCAATATTGCAGAAAGTTACCCCGGAGTGAGCTCTAAGCTGACAAGAAGCTTTGCCGGGGAAGTATATACAAGGATTTTTACAAGACTTGGAAGTAGAGTACTTGGGAAATCAGTTAACCGGTATGAAGACTTGTTTACGCATATGGTCAGTGACTTTGGGGGAAGGATGTACTATGAGATCAGCAGCTGGTACGATATATTAAGATTATTACCTTTCTCTTCAAAGATTATTCCTATTTGGCAAAAGATGCTTGGTGTGGATGATGAAAAAATCCACTTTTCTAAAAAAAGACCGAGCTTATTTATAAAAACAAAGCTTTTCTTTTCAACTCTTTATCTGTTTTTAATCTCACAAAAAAAGATGGAGGATCTTTCACTATTTTTCAAAAAAGAATTCCAATATTACAATTCAAAAGTTGAAAATGAAGAAGATCCAAAGAAACTGTACAGTCTTTTTTTGGAAATGGAAGATGTATTTTTTAAAGAGTGGGATCTGACCTTGGTAAATGATATGGTTTCATTTTTGTCCACACATTTTGCAGGAAAAAAGGTGAAAAATACCTTGGCACTTGAAAGTAAAAAGCCTGTAGAGGCATTAAATGAATTGGTGTCTACATATTCAAAATTCGGTGCAGATTCGGATGAATATAAAGAAAAGAAAACCGATTATATCAAATACTATGGTGACAGAACTATTGGAGAGTTAAAGCTTGAAACAAGGACATTTGCCACAAATCCGGAACTTCTTGATAAAATGGTGGAAGAGAGGGCGATGCTTCCAGTACAGGATGTTAATAGAAGAACTGTAAAGATAAAGAAGTCTTTGGCAAGAAGCTCAACCAATTATCGTGAGATTTCAAGGATGAACAGAAGCAGACTTTTCGGTCTGATGAGAAAGATCATTGATAAAATTGGCTCAAAGACTGTAGGAGAGGATATTTATCATCTTTCACTTCAACAAATAAGGGATATGATATTTTCAGGTAAAGACTTTACGGAGGCTATAAAAGAAGAAAAACGTCTGATGCTTGTATATAATGAGCTTCTGACTGTTAAAAAGGTTGTGCTTTTAGGAAATCCAAGCATTGATTTTTCAATTATGGATAGAAGTATTTTTAATGAAGGCGATAGAAGAAATTTTCTTACAGGAAGAGGAGTTTCAAGCGGAAAGCTTAGCGGTGAAGTTATAAAAATCACAGACATGAGTACTGTATCATTAAAGGATGTTAAGGATAAGATAATAGCCACATATTCCACAGATCCCGGATGGTTTCTACTCCTTGATGTGGCAAAGGGGATTTTAGCAGAGAGAGGTTCCTTGCTTTCGCATACCGCAATAGTTGCAAGAGAGTTAAAAAAGCCTGCAGTGGTTGGAATTCCCGATTTGATGAGTGAAATAAGAAGCGGTGATATAGTGGAACTGGATGGTGATAAGGGTTATTGTAAGGTAATAAGGGAGAGTAAAATTGAGTGAGATAAATGTAAGCATAGTGAAAAAGAACAAGGATAAAGAATTGTTCCTTAGATTTCCTGCGAAAATCTATGATGATAAACATATAATGCAGGATAAGGTTTTTGAAAGAGAGGTTTTAGAAAACACCAATATATTATGTAAAGGTGTAAAGATAATACCGCTTATAGCAAAGAATAAAAAGGAAGAAGTAGTAGCCAGATGCCTACTTTCATTTTATGAGGACGATACGGCCTATATAGGTTTTTTTGAATGTATCAATGATAATGAGGCGGCAAAAGAATTACTTGCAGCAGGTGAAAATCTGGCCAGGGAAGAAGGAAAGAAAAAACTTCTGGGGCCTATAGATCTTTCTTTTTGGGCAAGGTATCGCTTTTGCACCTCTGAAGATCTGCCATATATAGGAGAACCTGCAAATAAGGCATATTATCAGGGACTTTGGGAGGAAAACGGTTTTAAAGTATCTGAGGAATACTTTTCCAATTTCTTTGATGTTGCTGATGAAAGCTTTGACAGCGAAAAGGCAAGAAAGAGGCTTCAGAGTGCAAAAGATGAGGGATATGTATTTACACATCCGAATGTAGATGATTTTGAAAAATACTTAAGAGATATATATCCTGTTCTGATAGAAGGTTATAAAGACTTTTGTGGCTTTAAGATGATATCTGAAGAGGATTTTGTAAAGCTCTATTCACCACTAAAAATGGTAATAGATCCGGAGATGGTTTTTCTTGCGTACAAGGATGGAGATTTAAAGGGCTTTTTAATATGTCTGCCTGATTACGGAAATTTACTTTGTAAAGCAAGAACTCCCGCACTTTTACTCAGCGTGATGAATGTGAAGTCTCATGCAAAAAGATATGTGCTTTTGTATATGGGAGTAAAAAAAGATTGTCTTGGACTTGGATCTGCACTTTCACAGCAGGTGGTGGATTGTTTGAAAGAAAAAAAGGCGAGCGGAATATCTGCACTTATTCACAGCGGTAAAGCAAGCGGAGGATATTTTAAGGATAAGATAAAAGAGCAAAGAAAGTATGTGATGCTTGAAAAAATGCTTTAGAATTTGAGGATATGGATGAAGAATAAAACATTTTTAAAAAGTATATACTGTGCTATAGAGGGGCTTATATTTGCGATAAAGACAGAAAAAAATTATAAATATTATATTGTGATAAATATTATATTTTTTATTTTGGATCTTTTTGTATTTAAAATAGATAAGTCGGGTTGGTTGGCATTTGTTATTACATCTGCGGCTGTTTATGGCATGGAATGTGTAAACACTTCCATAGAGCATATTTCAGACTTTATTTCAGAGGATGTGCATCCTGAGATAAAAGTAATTAAGGATATGGGAGCGGCCGGAGTACTCTGTTTCGGTATCGCATTCTTTGCCGTACAAATTATAGAGCTTCTAAATTACATAGGAGTGGCATTATGATAATATCACTATATACAAGTATGCTTCCGGTAATTATCGGCGGAGTTTTCAATATGCTCTTTGTAAAGATAAAGGCATTATCCTTTTTAAAGGTTCCGGTAGACGGAGGCAAAAGTTTAAACGGCAAAAGAATTTTTGGTGACAGTAAGAGTATGCTTGGATTTATAGGAATGATGCTTGGTACTGCCATTGCAGCTGTAATTTGGGGAGCATTTTTAAAGTTTGGGGAACTTGAGCATTACAATCTTATCTACAAAAACTATCCGAATACAATTCGTTTTAACCTTTTATCCGGAGCGGTGTTTGGATTTGCATATATGATTTTTGAGTTACCAAACAGCTTTTTAAAAAGAAGATTTGATATTGATGCATGTTCAAGGGGAAGATTTCCGGTAAATGTATTTACATTTGTATATGATCAGATAGATTCAATGATAGGCGTAATGTTGGTGCTTGCAATACTTGCAAGACTAAGCTTTCCGCAATATATTTTGGCTGTTATTCTTGGAGGCATTACCCATGTACTTGTAAATATGATTTTGATTTTATTTAAAGTAAGAAAGTATTTGTAATATGAAAAAGATATTTTTGGGAGTATATCATCCAAGTGTTATACTGACCTATATTGGGGTATTGATATCAATATTCGGTATATTCTTTGCAGACAGTTTATATCTTGCAACTATCTTGCTGATGCTTGCAGGGCTTTGTGATGCGTTTGACGGAATATTTGCAAGAATGTATAAAAGAACTGAGCTTGAAGAAAACTTCGGAGTACAGATAGATTCATTTGCAGATCTGATCTCATTTGGATTATTTCCTGCAAAGATATATATAAGTTATTTCAGTAAAAATATCTATATGTCATTTGTGCTTGTAAGTCTTTATATTCTGGCTGTGATTATCAGACTGGCGTATTTTAACTGCAAGGGAAGTGAGGATAAACTGTATTTTACAGGACTTGCGGTAACCTACTCGGCATTTTTCATATCGCTGTATGTGGTTATCTCAAAGTATGTGGAAAGCTTTTTGGCTCTTCCCATAGAATGTTTATATGTATTTTTGATCTTGGCATTTTTATGGAATAAGAAAATAAGAAAGCCTAGCCTTTATATCAGAATAGCTTTTTTACTTCTTGCCATTGTGTTTATAGCTTTATTGCTGATATAGGTGATATTTTGGAAATAATTGATAGAAGAAGCGGTAAAATAATAAGAGAAGAGGAAGACTCGGCAAAAGTTATAGAATTTTTGTATCACAGTTTTATCGGCAGGATATTTTTAAAACTTTTCTTTGCAAGGCCATATTTTTCAAAATTGCTGTCGTTATATTATAAAAGTCCAATGTCTAAAAATAAGATAAAAAGCTTTATAAAAAAATACAACTTGGATAGAGGGCTGTTACAGAGAAATTTCAAGAGCTTTGCTGATTTTTTTTCAAGAAAAGAAAAGATAAATGTGGATAATGAGGGATTTCTTGCAACTGCAAGTGGAAAACTTCGAGTATTTAAGATAGGAGAAGATAAAGAACTCTATCTTGGAAAGAAAAAACTTAGTATAATGATAAAGGGCAATGTTTATAATACCGATAAATTGTTGAAAGCACCATTGCCTGACTGGGCAAAAGGTGGATATCTTTTATTATACAGACTGAGTCTTTGCGATTATCACAGGTATATCTATCCGATAGAAGGTAGGTGTGAGAAAAGAAGAGAAATTGCCGGAAGGCTTGAAAGTGTAAGAAGAGATGCGGCTTATTGGAGAGCATTTGCAGAGAATAAAAGGGTATTGGAATATTGGAAGACTAAGAGCGGAGATATGCTTCATATGGAGATAGGAGCAATGCTTGTCGGACATATTCATAACTATAACAAACTACGCTTTTGCAGAGGTGAGGAAAAGGGGTATTTCTCATACGGAGGTTCAACTATAGTTGAGATCGTCGGTAAGGAAATAGAGATAGATGAAGATATCTTAGAAAACAGTGAAAGAAATTTTGAAACTAAAATCCGAATCGGGGAGAGGATAGGATATGGAAAGATTAAAGAGACTTAGAGTTTATTTTAATGAAATGTTTCCGCTGATTCCAAGATTATGTCTTGGGTACATTGTATTTTTGGAAATATACTTTATTGTACTTTTAAATCACGGAGTAACGGGAGAGCAACTGCTTTTATTTGATAAGGTTGAAGGTCAGTCCGATTTGATATCTTATTTAATACAGCATGATGTAAGAGGAGTTATTATTGGCGGATTTACAATATTCAGCTTTTTACTTTGGCTTCGTATTGCAGATGACTTTAAAGATTATGAGTTGGATTGCAGACTTTTTGCAAGCAGGCCGCTTCCTTCAGGTAGAGTTCATAAGGATGATTTGAGGATTTTTGCAACAATACTTATCGGAATAACTATTTTTATAAATGTGTTGTTTATGAGAAACTTTATATTCTGTCTGATACTCTACACTTATGGAAGTTTGATGGCGGTATGGTTTTTCCAAAGACATAAGATAGCAAAGTCATTACCACTTGCCTTGGTTACACACAATCCGGTACAGATCATATTGAATATCTATGTTATCTCATATGCGATAATGAAGTATAAGCTGCCGATATTTGATATCACAAATTTGATGGCTGTAATGACACTTTACTTCCCGGCACTTATTTGGGAGATCTCAAGAAAGATTCGTGCACCTAAAGAAGAGACAGAGTATGTGACATATTCGAAGCTTTTCGGATATAAGAAATGTGTTGATTTTGTATTTGTTCTTACCTGGCTTGATATACTCACAAATGTGGTACTTGTATGGAATCTAAATAAGATCTCTGTAGTGGCATTGCTTGCAAATACGGTATGGTGTTCTATGAAATTCATTGAATATAAGAAGGATCCTACTAAATACAGAATTGTCAGCAAGGTGGAAAGATACACATATATACAGGAATGTATGATGATTGCAACTATAGTGATTTATCTGATAGTTGGAAAGATATAGATAAGGAGTAGTGTATGAAATACGATTTTTTAGTGGTTGGAGCAGGGCTTTTCGGAGCAATATTTGCATACGAGTCAAAGAAGCGTGGCAAGAGTGTTTTGGTAATTGATAAGAGAGATCATATAGCCGGAAATATATATACAGAAAATGTAGACGGTATAAATGTACATAAATACGGAGCACATATTTTCCATACTTCAAACAAAAAGGTCTGGGAGTATATAAATAATTTTGCTGAGTTTAATAATTATATCAATGCACCTGTTGCCATTTATAAGGATGAGCTTTACAATCTTCCTTTCAATATGAATACATTCAGCAAGCTTTGGAATATAAAGACACCTGATGAGGCAAAAGCAATTATAGAAAAGCAAAGACAGGAATCAGGCATTACAGATCCTAAGAATCTGGAAGAGCAGGCTATATCTTTGGTGGGAAAAGATGTATATGAAAAGCTGATAAAGGGATATACAGAAAAACAATGGGGAAGAGATGCCAAGGAATTACCGGCATTTATTATAAAGAGATTGCCACTTAGATTTACATTTGATAATAATTATTTCAATGACAGATATCAAGGTATTCCTATAGGCGGATATACAGGTATAGTTGAAAAACTTCTTGAGGGTATAGAGGTAAGGACAAATACCGAATACAGAGATTTCATAAAGGAAAATCCTGATTTTGCAAAAAAGACTGTCTATACAGGAATGATTGATGAGTTTTTTGATTATAAGCTTGGAGTGTTGGAGTATCGAAGAGTGTACTTTGAGGATGAGAGACTTGATACCGACAACTATCAGGGTAATGCAGTTGTAAATTACACTGAAAGAGATGTGAAGTTCACAAGAATAATAGAGCATAAGCATTTTGAGTATGGTAATCAGGACTTTACAATTATCTCAAAAGAGTATCCAAGTGAGTGGCAAAAGGGAGAAGAGCCTTATTATCCTATCAATAATGAAAAGAATAATGCTCTCTATGAAAGCTATGTGGAGCTTTCAAAAAAGAGACCTGAGATAATCTTTGGCGGCAGACTGGGTGCCTATAAGTATTATGATATGGATAAAGTAGTGGAAGCGGCACTTGAGTGCGTGGAGAAGAATTTATAAAATATGAAATACGATCAAAAACAAAACCCTTTATGGCTGGGTATACTATTTGGAACGGCAATATATGGTTCAATAGTTTTGGCTATATTGAGTATTATAAATATTGCTATTGGAGTGGTATTAATTATTCCTATGTGTATTATGTTTGTATTTGTTTTGATATTACAAATGCGAAATATTTCATCTGCTAAAAAGGAGGAAAATGTAGATTATTGTCTGAAAACATATTTTATATATAAATATATAACTATGCCTGTTGAACTAATCGGTGCAGGAATAGTAGGTGCTTTTATTTTTGGAATAATTAAAATGATAATTCATTGGCCGGAAGATAGACTTATAGCTACTTTTTTAGTGTTTATTATTATGCTTATAGTTGGTGCTATTATTTCGATAATACCATATACGTTGGTAACATTTGCCTTGATAGGGTTGACGTGTTTGACATCAATTGATTGCGTCTTAGATATTACGCAAAAAAAATACGGTATGTCTTCTGCAAAAAGAGTAATGCATTTGTTATTGCAGATAATACCTGTGTTGGATATTATAGACGGTTTGTATATAAGTATAAAGTATTGGAATAGAGGCAGG